>WLIL01000054.1 GCA_009702245.1 Actinomycetota bacterium | reverse complement strand
GTAAAATATCAGCAAGATTCTCTGCCATCGTTTTCCCAGTAACCGTAAGGCAATCACCATGCAACAAACCTGCATCGAGCAGCGCACGCATGACGACTGGAATTCCACCCACCTTGTCAACATCTGTCATCACAAAACGGCCAAACGGTTTGAGGTCTCCAAGCAGCGGAACGCGGGCACCGATGCGATTAAAATCTTCAAGAGAAAGTTCTACATCTGCTTCGTGTGCGATTGCCAGCAAGTGGAGCACAGCATTTGTGGACCCGCCAAGTGCCATCACGACCGTAATTGCATTTTCGAACGCCTTCTTCGTGAGGATGTCGCGGGCTGTGATTCCTTGACGAATAAGATTTACTACTGCCTCGCCAGATTGAACTGAGTATCCGTCGCGACGACGATCAATTGCTGGCGGAGCTGCTGAACCAGGTAGCGACATTCCTAAGGCTTCTGCAGCACTTGCCATGGTATTCGCCGTATACATTCCGCCACATGCACCCTCTCCAGGACAGATGGCGCGTTCGATGCGATCGACTTCCTCGCGCGTGATCAATCCGCGAGCGCAGGCACCCACCGCTTCGAAAGCATCGATGATAGTAACGTCGCGTCCATCGACTGAACCTGGCATCGTGGAGCCGGCGTAGACAAAAACGCTTGCAACATCGATACGTGCAGCGGCCATCAACATTCCAGGAAGTGATTTGTCGCATCCAGCGAACATCACCATTCCATCAAGGCGTTCGGCTTGCATGACGGTTTCGACCGAGTCTGCAATGACTTCGCGTGACACCAGGGAGAAGTGCATTCCTTCGTGGCCCATCGAGATGCCATCAGAAACGGAGATGGTGCCGAATTGAAGTGGGTAACCGCCGGCATCGAAGACGCCTTGACGTGCAGCCTTGGCAAGGCGATCCAAAGAAAGATTGCACGGTGTGATTTCATTCCAAGACGACGCGATGCCAATCTGCGGCTTTACCCAATCGTCGTCTCCCATGCCCACTGCTCGAAGCATTCCGCGAGCAGGCGCCCGCTCGAGTCCGTCAGTAACCAATCCGGAACGGGGCTTCATTGAATTCATTCCCATATCGTAGGGTCAAAACTCCCCCATTACCCGCTAACCTCAGCCCATGACTTCTCACACGGGACAGACTCGCCAGCTCGGCCAACTCTCCGTCAACGCGATGGGCCTCGGCTGCATGCCCATGTCCTGGGCTTACGGGGTAGACGACATTGATCCGATTGAAGTGCGCGCCACTCTACGTGAAGCGATCGATTTAGGAGTAACCCTGCTTGACACTTCAGATGTCTACGGCCCTTATACGAACGAGGAATTGCTCGGAGTCGAGATCGTCGATGCTGGGCTGCGCGACAAAGTGCAACTGGCTACCAAATGTGGCCTCAAAACTATCGACACTTTCAAGTACGCGTACGACGGCTCTCCAGAACATGTGCGCGCTGCGTGTGACGCTTCACTTAAGCGACTTAAAGTTGACTACGTTGATCTCTACCAGCTCCATCGCGCTGACCCCAAGGTGCCCATCGAAGAAACTTGGGGGGCGATGGCCGAGCTCGTCACCGCCGGCAAAGTAGGTGCCATCGGTCTCTCAGAGGCTTCACTTGAGAATCTCAAACGCGCGCAAGCAATTCATCCCTTAACGACTCTGCAGAGCGAGCTCTCTCTGTGGAGCCAGGATGTATTAGAAAATGGCATTCTCGATTGGTGCAAGGAGAACAACGTAGGATTTCTCGCTTTCTCCCCGCTTGGGCGAGGTTTCCTCACTGGCGAAGTGAGCTCTGTGAGCACATACGATTTCCGTGCCGCAAACCCACGCTTCACCGAAGCCGCGATGGTCGAGAACCAAAAAATTGTGGACGCTATCTCAGCGATCGCCACGAGACTGCAGATCACCAATGCCCAACTCGCACTCGCCTGGGTGCTTGCTCAGGGAAAGAACGTTGTTCCTATTCCTGGTACAAAACGCCGCAAGTGGTTACGCCAAAACGTCGCAGCTCTCGAGATAACCCTCGATGCGGCGACGTTGGCCGAACTTGCAAATATTCCGAGGTCAACAATTCCTCGGTACTAGAAGTTAATGCCCACTAGAGACCGTGTGCGCTGGTTTCGTGTTCCACAAGTGAATCCTTACCTACATTAATAAAAATAATGATCACTGCCGCACCCAGTGCAAGAAGTGCCGCACCTGCGTAGAAGGTCATTGTGTACCCGTGAGTAAATGCAAATGCATCCGGTTTATCCATGTTTCGCGCATTCGCGTAGTTGACAGTCGCCGTTGCAGCAATGGTGTTGAGAAGCGCGGTCCCAAGGGATCCACCTATTTGTTGACTCGTGTTAATGAGCGCACTCGCAACTCCGGCGTCTTGCCCGCCCACACCATGGAGGGCAGTGCTTGATACTGGAATGAAAACAAAAGCTAATCCGGAACTCATGATCACCATATAAGGAAGCACGTGTGTGAAATACGAAGTTTCAGGCGTGATGCGAGTGAGCATTAATAATCCAACGCTGGAGCAGATAAGGCCAAAAATCATCAATGGCTTGGGCCCTAGCTTTGGCAACAATTGACTTGCAACACCCGCCGAAAGAATGATCCCGAGCGAGAATGGCAGGAATGCAATGCCTGATCGCAATGGTGAGTAACCCAGGATCACCTGAAGATACAGACCTAGGAAGAGGAACATTGCGAAGAGTCCAGCACCTACGATCAAAGATGAGAGGTACGACCCACCTCGATTACGCTCTAACAGGACTCGCATCGGTAGTAACGGACTCTTGACTCGCAATTCAATGACCACAAAGACCACCAGCAATACGAGAGCAATAACAAAGAAGACGAGGGTTCCACTTGCAAGCCAGCCAACGGTGGCGGCCTTGGTGAAACCATAAACGAGCGAAACCAATCCAAGAGTCACCGTAATGGCGCCCGGGATGTCGTAGCTATGTTCACCAGTTGCCTTCGACTCATGCACAAATGGAATGGCTAGCAAGAAAGCAATGATCGCAATAGGAACGTTTACACCAAGACACCATCGCCACGAGAAGTACTGGGTGAGCGCGCCACCAAGAAGCAACCCAATCGCTGCGCCTCCACCTGAGATGGCACCGAATACGCCGAAAGCGCGCGCACGTTCCTTGGGAACGATGAAGTTGACAGTAATGAGCGAGAGGGCGGCAGGAGCAAGAAGTGCGGCGAAGCCACCTTGCAGGGCACGGGATGCGAAGAGCAATCCTGAGGTGCTAGATATTCCACCGAGTGCTGATGCGCCAGCAAAACCCAGAAGGCCGATCATGAATACTTTTTTTCGGCCAACATAATCCGCGATGCGCCCGCCTAGGAGCAGGAGGCCACCAAAAGCCAATGTATACGCGGTGATCACCCATTGTTGGTCTGCATCGCTAATGCCAAGGTCGCGCTTTGCACTAGGAAGCGCCAAGTTCACAATGGAGGCATCTAGCACCACCATTAATTGTGCAATTGCGATAACAAAGAGCGCCTTCCAACGGCGAGGGTCTTGGCCCGGTTCGTAAACGTGATGATCGGGAGCGATGACAGACAAAACAGATTTAGGCAAGATTTCCCCCGGATTAGATGATGATTCAACACAAACGTATCTGAACATCTGACGCAACTTGAAATCGCTTAAACCATTTCCTGAAAAGATGAAGATCTGGGGTTAACCCCTACTGACCTAACTCTTTAAGGAGCAACTCCCGCACCTTTGCAGCGTCTGCTTGTCCTTGTGTTGCTTTCATCACAAGACCAATCAATGCACCCGCGGCATTGAGATTTCCACCACGTACCTTCTCAGCAGCTGCTGCATCAGATGCAATGGCTGTAGCAATGGCCAACAAAAGTGCGCCATCATCTGAGACCACTTTAAGCCCACGTGTGGCAACCACATCATCTGGCCGACCTTCGCCGGCAATAACACCATCGACAACTTGGCGAGCTAATTTGTCGGTCAACTCACCCATCGCAACGAGTTCCACAATGCGAGCTACATCAGATGGCGTAACTCCTACATCGATTACTTCAACGCCACGTTCGTTTGCCTGACGGGCAATCTCACCCACCCACCAACTTCGGGCTTTGGTGGAGTCTGCCCCCAGAGCCACAGTCTCCATAACGACAGCAAGTACCCCAGCATTCACCATGGATGCCATCTCTTTATCGGCGATGTTCCACTCTTTTTGCAAACGAGCACGTACCACCGAGGGACGTTCAGGCAGTGTCGCGCGAAGTTCTTCGACCCATGCAGGATCAGGAGCGATTGGCACCAAATCTGGTTCTGGGAAGTAGCGGTAATCCTCAGCGGTCTCTTTCGATCTTCCAGAAGTAGTTATTCCACTATCTTCGTGAAAGTGACGAGTCTCCTGCACTACTTTAAGACCATCGTCGAGCCGCGCTGCGTGGCGTTGCATCTCACTACGAATAGCGCGCTCCACTGATCGAAGAGAGTTTACGTTCTTCGTTTCACTTCGAGTTCCAAGAACCCCAGAACCTCGTGGAGAAAGGGAGACGTTGGCATCACAACGAAGTGAGCCCTGTTCCATCTTCACATCACTCACGCCGAGAGAGCGAAGGATGTCGCGCAGCTCAGCAACGTAGGCCTTAGCGACGAGCGGCGCATACTTTTCTGTACCGGGCACCATCTTTGTCACGATTTCTACGAGTGGAATGCCGGCGCGGTTGTAATCAAGGAGTGAGTAGTCGGCTCCGTGTATTCGACCTGTAGCGCCACCCATATGAAGAGACTTTCCAGTGTCTTCCTCCATGTGAACTCGCTCGATTTCGACACGGAAAGTGCGCATGCCATCGTCGGTTTCAACTTCAACATCTAGATAACCGTTGAAACAAATAGGTTCGTCATACTGACTGATCTGGAAGTTTTTTGGCATATCTGGGTAGAAGTAGTTCTTGCGAGCAAATCGGCACCAGGTAGCAATCTCGCAATTCAGTGCAAGGCCAATCAGGATGGTGGACTCGATAGCGCGTTCATTCACGAATGGCAATGAACCAGGCATGCCTAGACAGACTGGGCAGACTTGAGTATTCGGTTCAGCGCCAAAAACGGTCGCACACCCACAGAACATTTTGGAATTTGTGTTGAGTTCCACGTGTACTTCGAGACCGAGCGTGGGTTCGTACTTAGCAATCACATCGTCGTAATCCAACATCGCTTCACTCATCGCACACCTCCCGTCAGCGAAGGGGCCATGTTCATGAGAGGACCGCCCCAGGCTTCATTGAAGGCGGCTTCGAGTGCGCCTCCCACTCGGTAAAGGCGATCATCCGCCATGGCCGGAGCGATGATTTGCAGCCCCACTGGCAAGCCGTCTTCGGGCGCCAATCCGCATGGGATGCTCATCGCGCAGTTTCCAGCCAAGTTCACCGGGATGGTCGCGATGTCATTGAGATACATCGCCAAAGGATCATCGGCCTTTTCACCAATCTTGAAAGCTGTGGTGGGAGATGTCGGAGAAATTAAGACATCTACTTGAGCGAATGCAGCATTGAAATCATTAATGATGAGTGTGCGAACTTTTTGCGCACTCCCGTAATATGCGTCGTAGTAACCAGAAGAGAGCGCATACGTACCAAGAATGATGCGTCGCTTTACTTCTGGGCCAAATCCAGCTTCGCGAGTGAGGTTCATAACCTCTTCTGCGCTACGTGCACGATCATCACCAACGCGCAGCCCAAAGCGCATGGCATCAAAACGTGCCAAGTTCGATGAACACTCACTCGGTGCGATTAGATAGTACGCCGGAAGTGCGTACTCGAAGTGTGGACAAGAAACTTCGATGATCTCGGCACCAAGACCGCGCAAAACTTCAACAGATTCATTAAATCTCTGAAGGACTCCTGCTTGATAACCCTCGCCACCTAGTTCACGAACCACACCAATACGCATTCCTTTCACATTACGCATCTTGGCTGCTGCTACAACGGCAGGGACGGGGGCATCAATACTGGTGGAGTCATAAGTATCGTGCCCACCAATAATTTCATGAAGGAGCGCAGCGTCGAGCACCGTGCGCGCACAAGGGCCTGCTTGATCAAGACTTGAAGAAAATGCCACCAGGCCGTAACGAGAAACGCCACCATAGGTGGGTTTTACTCCCACAGTTCCAGTAACGGCCGCTGGCTGGCGAATCGATCCACCGGTATCAGTACCGATAGCCAAAGGTGCTTCGAATGCGGCAAGGGATGCCGAGGATCCGCCACCAGAACCACCAGGAATTCGAGTGAGATCCCATGGATTATGCGTGGGGCCATAAGCAGAATTCTCGGTGGAGGAACCCATCGCAAATTCGTCCATGTTGGTTTTACCAAGAATAACGACACCAGCATTTTTTAATTTGGTAACGACTGTTGCGTCGTATGGCGGACGCCATCCTTCAAGAATCTTGGAACCGCAGGTGGTCGGTACACCTTTTTGAACCATCACATCTTTCAGTGCTAACGGGACGCCAGCGAGCGGAGAGAGTTTCTCTCCCTTAGCACGGGCAGCATCTACTGCACGGGCTTGGGCAAGTGCGCCTTCCGCATCAACATGAAGAAAGGCGTGAACTTTTTCATCAACTTCAGCGATACGTGAAAGGTGAGCTTGCGTTAAAGCTTCAGATGTAATCTCGCCAGCCGCGACCGCAGCAGCCATCTCCGACGCATTTTGAGTAATCATTACTCTTCACCCAAAATCTGTGGCACACGGAAGCGCTGTTCTTCACTTGCCGGGGCTCCCGATAGCGCCTCTTCCGGAGTGAGCGAAGGGCGAATGACATCAGGTCGGAATACGTTCTTGAGTGGGAGCGGATGCGAGGTAGGTGCTACATCGGCGCCGGCAACTTCTTGCACACGGGCCACCGCTCCAAGGATCACCTCGAGTTGTCCTGCTAGATGATCGATCTCGCTCGCTTCGAGTTCAATTCGAGCCAATTGGGCGAGGTGGGCAACATCGTCACGGGAGATCATGGGCTGAGCCTACCGAAGTGTGAGAGAGGCGAAAAATCGCCTACATGCCTTCGGCTAGGAGGCGCTCGAATCCCACTTCATCGAGGACCGGAACGCCCAACTCGATCGCCTTATCAAACTTTGATCCCGGAGCCTCACCCACGACAACGTATGCCGTCTTCTTGGAGACTGATCCGCTTGCCTTGCCTCCTCGAGCAACAATCGCGGCCACCGCCTCATCTCGATTAAATTTCGACAATGATCCAGTCACCACAATCGACATGCCTGCCAAAGTTTGCGGGAGTATTTCTAATTCGCCTTGCTCCATCAGCACACCGGCACTCGCCCAGTGAGTCACAATGTTGCGATGCCACTCTTCTTCAAACCATTCAACTACAGATTCCGCGATGATCGCGCCCACACCGTCGACATCTGCCAATTCCTCTACGGTCGCCTTTGAAATTTTCTCTAAAGATCCGAAACGAGTCGCTAGTGCCTGCGCCGCAGTGGGACCTACATGCCGGATGGAAAGCGCCACAATTACGCGCCACAAAGGACGGCTCTTTGCCTCCGCCAGCGCAGCGACAAAGCGTTCTGCAATCGCTGAGAGCGATCCGTCTTTCTTAGTGAAGAAGTTGGAGCGCTCCAAATCTTGGAGTGTAAGAGCGAAAATTTCGCTCTCATCTTCAACTAAACCATCAACAAGTAATGCTTGCGCGGCTTCGTAACCCAGCACATCGATGTCAAGAGCCGCCCGCGAACCTAAGTAATAGAGGCGCTCGCGCAATTGTGCGGGACAGTTTCGCGAATTAGGACAGCGTAGATCAACATCGCCATCACTCATTTGTCGAAGCTCTGATCCGCACTCTGGACATTGATTCGGCATCACGAAGGGCGTTTCTTTACCGGTACGCGAACTCACAACGGGTCCGATGATCTCTGGAATAACATCACCAGCTTTACGAAGTACCACCGTGTCCCCAATAAGCACACCTTTACGCTTTACCTCGTCGCTGTTGTGGAGCGTGGCCGAGGAAACAGTTGAGCCAGCCACTCGGACAGGTTCAAGAAAGGCATAAGGAGTCACGCGCCCCGTGCGTCCCACATTTACGCGGATTTCCAAGAGCTTGGTGGTGACTTCTTCCGGTGGATATTTAAATGCAATTGCCCATCGAGGGGCTCGCGAAGTGGAACCTAAGCGATCCTGCAATGTTCGATCATCTACTTTGATCACAATGCCATCTATTTCGTGTTCGAGATCATGGCGGTGCGTCTGGTACTCCGAGATGAATGCGATTACTGCGTCGACTGAGTCCAAGACCTTGTATCGAGGGCTCGTAGGAAGCCCCCACTTGGCAAGATAGGTGTAAGCATCGCTCTGTGAAAGAAAGTGAGTACCTTCAAGAGCACCTACCCCATGCACAAGCATGCGAAGAGGTCGAGAAGCTGTGATCTTTGGATCTTTTTGTCGAAGTGATCCAGCAGCTGCGTTCCGAGGATTTGCAAAAGGTGCTTTACCGATAGCTACGAGTGAAGCATTCAATTCTTCGAAAAGTTTATTCGGGAAGAAGACTTCGCCACGCACTTCGACCATTGCCGGGATATCGGTTCCGGCGAGTTGATCAGGGACTCCTTGAATAGTGCGCACATTAAGCGTGACATCTTCACCAGCCGTTCCGTTTCCCCGAGTGAGGGCACGAACAAGCTTTCCCTCTTCGTAGAGCAGGTTGATTGCCAGACCATCGATCTTAAGTTCAGTAAGCCACTTAATGTTCTCAGTACCCGCGTCCTTGATGACGCGCTCGCTCCAAATCCTAAACTCGTCCTCGCCAAAGACATTGTCGAGGCTCATCATCTTCTCTTTATGAGAAACCGTTTCAAAACTTGTAGAGAATCCACCACCCACGTGCTCGGTTGGGGAATCGCTTGATTTCAGTTCAGGATGCTTCTTTTCTAATTCAAGAAGTTCATTCCAAAAAGAGTCGTACTCCCCATCGCTAATCTGAGGATCGTCTAAGACGTAATAGCGAAATTGGTGATCGCGAATTTGCTCGGCAAGTTCAAGCATCCGTTGCGCCGGCTTCACTCGGATCTCTCCTGCAACTCCTGTGACACTTCAGAAAGGTGCTTGGTGCTCTTCCTGACGTAATGTGGCGAGGCACCAGCCAATCCGCATCGATGCGTAAGCGCCACGCCACCTGGCGGAAGTCCGATATTGCGCGCCAAGTTCTGCACGAAAGTTACGGTAGTCGAGACGGGCGGCAAGTGCCCATCAACTCCCCCAAGAACGCCGAACCAGATTGATTTTCCACGGTCATCCATCTCGGCTAGCAGATCATATTCAGCCCGGCCGACCAAAGTGGCATCTAATGAGAGCGCATTCACGGCGGTGCGACCAATCAATTCTATGGGCACACTCTCCGCACACGAGTGCATGACTAATTCGTTATCGCGGGCGAAGAGTGCAATCAGAGAGATAACTTCATCCTGGCTGGGAATTCGAATTCGCCCAAAACCAGATGCGCTCTTGATAGCTCCACGCATAATTTGGGTGATCAATGGCTCATCTAGTTGGACGACAATTGACGTGACTCCGGGCAATCGTCGACGCAGATCTGCGACCATCAACTCCACGCCATAGGCAAGGGATTGCGCGACATCCTTAGTAGCTAGTTCATCAGAGAGAATTGCACCCGCTCTGGAGGTTTCCAGGAGTGCGGCTAGCGTGAGAGGGCCAGCTACTTGAATTTTGATCCGACCCTCGAAGCCATCGAATATTTCGTGAAACGCATCAACGCTATGAGACATCGCCCCTTGGGATCGACGTTCATCCGCGCCAGCCTTGTCAACGATTCGCCAACCTGATGGTTGAAGATCGACGTGAAGGTCGTGCAGCATGCCAGCCGAGCGGCCAATGAAATC
>WLIL01000053.1 GCA_009702245.1 Actinomycetota bacterium | reverse complement strand
TTCGATCGATGGGATATACCCTCGCCCGGAACCCTCGCATAAATCCGCAAGGCGACGTAACGAATTGAGTGCACCCTTTATTCTGATAATTCTGAAAGGTAGTACTCACACTCACCGCATATTCATCTGCCCCCGATGAATTAAGTGAGTCCTTGGCGTTCCACACACTCGGAGAACCACCCACTGGAGAATTACGGATCTTGCTCGCGGGATACTTTTGTCCCGGTATTTCATAACCTAATGATGCTTTCTGCAACACACCCTTTGCATCTGAAACCTCCAGCGATTGAACACACATTTCAGTCACCGTAGCTGAGCAAGGTGGCAAGATCATTTGAGCAAAGATGGAATCTGCGTTGGCGCACAGACTGTCATCGACAGATGCGCACGAAACAGTTCGCGTATAGAGCCCGCTCGTAGCACCTTCAGCATAAGAAAGCCCTGTCACGTACGACTGAGTTTCAATTAGGCTGTCATCACTTGCTGAGAATCCAATCGACGGCACTTTCGGCCAAGTACTAGACACTGAATACGATGCGGACGAGACTGTCGACGCGGCAAATGGAATGATAAGAGAAGTTACAAGAACGATCGAAATCTTAACTGCTCGCATACCCCGAGAGAGTATCAGAACGGACCTCTAGCGAGATTGGACGACAACCTCAACCCGTTGAATCCTTTTGATCCCCAGAAGCAAGCGAGCCTCAATGCGTGTAAGCGCTTAGAACCTAGATATCCACTTGCTCAGGAGCCAGACACCTAATGCGATACTCGAAGTCAGGAAGACCACGACCGAGGAAACTAGGAGGTTCCCGTCTTCCATAAAGCGGGTTCCAACTACCCCAATTAACGCCCCCGCCAGAATCGCCATCCGGTTACTGCGAACGAGCTTACGTAGAGGTTTGATTTCAAAGCACCGTTAGCGAGATTGGATGACAACTTCAACGCGTTGGAACTCTTTCAATTCCGAGTATCCAGTCGTCGCCATTGCGCGGCGAAGTGCGCCAAAGAGATTCATCGAACCATCGGCAGTATGTGACGGTCCGAGGAGAATCTCTTGAAGCGTGCCCACCGTTCCCACGTAGACGCGTTCGCCTCGAGGTAGTTCTGGATGATGTGCTTCACTCCCCCAGTGCCAGCCAGCGCCAGGGGCGTTGACCGCGCGCGCAAGCGGTGAGCCCATCATGACGGCATCTGCGCCGCACGCAATTGCCTTGGCGATATCGCCAGAGCGACCGACGGAACCATCAGCAATCACATGTACGTAACGTCCACCGGACTCATCAAGGTATTCGCGTCGTGCAGCTGCCACATCTGAAACCGCAGATGCCATCGGAACTGCCAGGCCCAAAACGGAACGAGTGGTGTGTGCCGCGCCGCCACCGAAACCTACAAGTACCCCGACCGCACCAGAGCGCATGACGTGTAGCGCACCTGAATACGATGCCACGCCACCGACGACTACGGGAACCTCAAGTTGGTAGATGTACTCCTTGAGGTTAAGCGCCTCGCCTCCCTTGGCGACATGCTCAGCGCTCACCGTCGTACCGCGGATCACAAAGAGATCGGGATTTCCAGCTACCACAGCCTTATGAAATTCGTCTACGTGGCCTGGCGATAGCGCGCCGGCAACCGTGACACCAGCAGCGCGAATCTCTTTAAGCCGCTCAGTGATCAGTTCAGCTTTGATCGGAGCCTTATAAATCTCTTGCATGCGCCGAGTTGCATCTTCCTTTTCAAGCTTTGCAATCTCTTCGTAGAGCGGCATTGGATTCTCGTAGCGTGTCCACAAACCTTCGAGGTTAAGCACGCCGATGCCACCCAACTTGCCGACTTCAATGGCGGTCTCAATGGACATGACCGAATCCATAGGCGCCGCAAGGAGCGGAAGCTCGCACTTGTACGCGTCGATCTGCCAGTTGATGGAAACCTCTTCAGGATCGCGTGTGCGACGGCTTGGCACGATGGCGATATCGTCGAAAGAGAATGTTTGGCGAGCGCGCTTGCTCCGGCCAATCTCGAGTTCAGACATGTGTACTCCCTTTATCGCGAGTGATAGTTCGGTGCTTCGACGGTTAATTGAATATCGTGCGGATGACTCTCTTTAAGACCAGCGGCGGTTATCTGAATAAGACGTCCGTGCTCTTGGAGATAAGTAATTGTTTGCGCGCCGGCATATCCCATGGCAGAGCGGAGCCCGCCGACGAGCTGATGAGCTACCGCGGAAACTGGACCTCGGAAAGGAACTTGCCCTTCTACGCCTTCTGGAACAAGTTTGTCTTCGCTCAGTACGTCATCTTGGAAGTAACGGTCCTTCGAGTAGGACTTTGCACTCCCCCGTGTCTGCATGGCACCGAGTGAACCCATGCCACGGTAGCTCTTAAATTGTTTTCCGTTAATAAAGATCAGTTCACCAGGAGACTCCTCGCAACCTGCGAGGAGCGATCCGACCATGACGGTGTCTGCGCCGGCAACAATGGCCTTGGCGATATCTCCGGAGTATTGCAAACCTCCGTCACCAATAATGGGAATACCAGCAGCGTGAGCAACGCGCGCAGCTTCCATGATTGCAGTTACTTGCGGAACGCCCACGCCAGCAACTACACGAGTAGTACAGATGGAACCGGGGCCAACACCCACCTTCACTGCATCTACGCCGGCTGCGATGAGCGCTTCTGCTCCGCGACGAGTAGCCACGTTGCCGCCCACAACTTCAATACTTGAATTCGACTTGATGCGCTTGATGGCATCGAGCACTGCCATCTGGTGGCCGTGCGCAGTATCAACTACTAGTACATCTACACCAGCCTCAATGAGTGCCATCGCACGTTTGAAACCATCTTCGCCCACACCTACTGCGGCGCCTACGCGCAAACGGCCAGCATCATCCTTCGTGGAGAACGGATACTTGTCGGCTTTCGTGAAATCTTTGACAGTGATAAGTCCTTTGAGGCGCCCGCGCTCGTCGATGAGTGGAAGCTTTTCAATTTTGTGATCTCGAAGCAGAGCCATCGCATCATCTGAACTGATGCCCACATGGCCCACCACAAGCGGCATGCGAGTCATTACCGAACTGACTGGCTTTGAGTAATCCGTTTCAAAGCGCAGATCGCGATTAGTCACAATTCCGATAAGTTCTCCATCGCCTTGCACGACAGGTAATCCTGAGATACGGAAACGTCCACAGAGCGCATCCATCTCAGCGAGTGAGGCATCAGGAGAAATTGTTACCGGCTGCGTGATCATGCCCGCTTCACTCCGCTTGACTAGATCAACATGACTGCACTGATCTTCAATCGAGAGATTGCGATGAATAATTCCGAGTCCACCTTGGCGCGCCATCGCGATCGCCATACGCGATTCCGTCACGGTATCCATCGCCGATGAAACAAGTGGAATTCTGAGTGAGATCGAGTTGGTGAAACGTGTAGTCGTATCCACTTCGCTCGGCACTACATCGCTGGAATCTGGCAGGAGGAGCACGTCGTCAAAAGTGAGGCCTAGGCCCACGACTTTTTCGTCTTCGTTCACGCTCGCCCTCCCTAACTCAATGGGGCCACCTCAATGGGACCACTTTGATAGGGCAAGCCTACTGGGGAATTGAGCGCTCCTGGCAGCCTGCTCTACAGGCCGAGGGGGCCGCCGATGAGGCTCATCGCTTCATCAATAGAGCGGGCGTGAACCGCCCCAGCAGGGTGAGGCATCTCCGCAAAACCTGGACCCCCAGTAACGATTCGTGGAGCCGGGCGGATCGATGGAAAGCAGGAGAAATCTACAAGTTGCGAACTCTGCGAACTTTGTGACCAGATAAAGACAGCTGATGGCCCATTCTTTGCTATGACCGCAGCAATTGCTCTCGATGGAGTTCTCGCACCAAGTAAGTGTGTAGCTATAGATTTTTCGGCCAGTGCAGCAGCCAATGCATAGAGGGGAAGAACGTGCTGCTCTTCGGGAGCGGAAGTGAGAAGAATTGGGCGCGTATTGATGGGACTTTCTACTTGTGAAGATTCACCCAGTATCTCCATGAGCAGTGAAGAGAGCGAATGCTCCATTGCAATGGCGTGATCGCGCTCTTCCCATTGTTCGTCTAACTCCCGCAGCAGCGGTGCGATCGAATGATGCCAAGTTGCTATCGCGCCAAAACTCTTCAATTGCGCGCGCAGGGTGGTGCGTATGAAATTCACGTCTAACGCATGCAGCGCCAGCAACAAATCTGCGAGTGAATCGACCGGTTCGTCGGCGAAGTCAGCGCTTTCCTTCACTTCAGGGTCCGCGGCAAGTGCTCGTTTGGCAGCATCTCCAGGTGCGATGCCGGCAGCGATGAGGCGGCGCATCACTTGAAGGCGACCAAAATCGTCTTCCGAGTAACGACGATGTGAGCCAGCGGCATGTTCGCCGGGACCCAGCCCGTAACGCCGATCCCACGTCCGTAGGGTGGCGGGGGCAATTCCGAGCCGGCGAGCCACGACAGCAACCGTGAATTGGCTCACTCTTAACCCCCCGTTTCCGTTCAAATTACCCGTGATATATGCATTGTCGCGTTCAATATCCTGGCGCGCGAGTCGAAACGCGGCGTGTTGAACAGGGGGGGCTTGAACAACTTATGGCGCGGTTGTACTGTGGGTCTAACTTAAAAGAAGGGTCATCATGACTGAGGTATCGAGGCTTCCAGGACCAGTGGCAGACCGCTGGGATTGGCAGATGCAGGGTCTCTGCCGTGAGCTGCCCACCGAAATGTTCTTCCATCCGGAAGGCGAGCGCGGCCCACGCCGGCGCAATCGCGAGATGGCTGCCAAAGCCGTCTGCAACACCTGCCCAGTCCTTGCCCAATGCCGGGCGCATGCCTTAGCCGTGCGCGAACCTTATGGAATCTGGGGCGGTCTCTCTGAAGAAGAGCGCGAATCGATTATTGGTCGCCGTCTCTCTTCGGCTTCTTAAATATTCTCGCTATTTACTAACTCTTATCGCGCCTGGACCAGGCATCAGCACCCACGGCCGTCAAAATCACTGCGCCTTGAATGATGCGTTGATAGACCGGATCAACACCATTTAAGTTGAAACCATTCACGATGAACGCAATGAAGAAGACACCAACCACACTTCGCCAAATGGCACCAGAACCACCTGCGATTGAAGTTCCACCCACTACGACGGCTGCAATCACCGAGAAGATGATGCTGAAGTCATCAGATGCCTGCGCCGTCACACTTCGAATTGAATTGAGGGTGCCAGCAAGACCTGCACCAGCACCAGCTAGCACGAAGGCCGCCACCACTACTCGATTAGTGCGCACGCCTGCAAGCCGGGCGGCTTCGAAGTTGCCACCCACGCTAAAGATGTAACGCCCGAAGCGCGTGCGATCAAGCATGACCCACGCAATAGCGACGACTACGAAGGCAATCCAGGTGGCACTTGTCAGCCCGAGAATTCGAGTCGTGGCCACTTCGCGCATGGTTATATCGGTGACACGCAGAATGGTTCCGTCACTGACAAGGTATGCGATGCCAAAGAATATGAATGAAGTAGCAAGGGTGGCAATGAATGAATTGATTCTGCCGTAGGCCACGATGACACCGTTCAAGAGACCGGCAATAAGACCCACCAGGATCCCCGCAAGAAGTGTCAGCCATGCTGAATTGATGTTGTTCTGCACACGTAGCGCAACGAGCGGAGCCAAGATATAGATGGCACCCAGACTCACATCGAAGCCGCCCGAGATCAGCACGATCGTGGTGAACGCAGCGACAATTAACACAACTGATTGCTGATCCAAGATATTGCGAAGATTATCGGCCGACAAGAACGCGTCTGTACTCGAGGAGAGGAAGATGAAAACTAGCAACGTGACCCAAACTATCGCGTACTTGGAGAGCAGAGACTTCACGTTGATGCTTCTCGAAGCGGTATCTCCTACTGTCATGATGCCAATCCTTCTCTCTGCTTCATTGAGAACGCCGCTGAAACAACCGCACTCTCACTTATTTGATCCCCCACTAATTCCGCCACAATTCTTCCGGTCTGCATCACGATAACTCGGTGCGCTAGTCCGACAACCTCATCAAGTTCCGATGAGATTACCAACACAGCCATGCCCTTCTGCGCAAGATCGGCAAGCAATTCATAAATAGCTCGCTTCGATCCCACATCCACCCCTCGAGTGGGTTCGTCTGCAATAAAAAGAGTGGGATGGCCAGCAAGTGAGCGCGCAAAGAGCGCCTTCTGCTGATTTCCACCAGAGAGCGAGCGCACGGTCATTTCAGAACTAAGAGCGCGAATGCCCGCAGCCGCAAAATTCTCGGCCACCATCGAATTCTCTTCTCGCCTCTTCATCAGAAGTTGGCTCAATTTTTTCAAGTAAGGGAGTGAAATGTTCTCCCTGATGGAGCGGTCAAGAATAAGGCCTTGATCCTTACGAGATTCAGGAATCATGACGATGCCGTTTTCAATCGCAGTGGCTGGGTGAGAAATCTTGATGACGCTTCCCTGCAATTTCACTTCACCGGAATCAAAGGGATCCGCCCCATAAATTGCCCGAGCGACTTCGCTCCGTCCGGAACCAACCAAACCAGCGAGCGCCACGATCTCTCCCGCACCTACCGTGAAAGAAATATCAGCGAACTGCATGCCGCGAGTGAGACCGTTAACTTCCAACACGGGTGCTGGTGACTTCGGTGGGGTCTTAGCCGGAAAAGCATCGCCAGCTTTACGCCCAGTCATAGCCTCAACAAGCGAGTCGTGCGTTTCATCTGATGGCTTCGACGTGCGAATAATCTTGCCGTCTCGCATGATGGTGATCGCATCAGAAACATCGAGCACGTCACCCAAGAAGTGCGAGACGAAAATAATGGTCTTCCTTTGATCGCGCAGTGAGCGCATTACGTCTTTGAGTACCGCCGTCTCTTCGACCGATAGCCTCGCAGTGGGCTCATCCATCACGATCACTTCGGCATTACGGGCAAGGGCTCTCAGAATTTCTACCTTCTGCTGATCGCCAATCGAGAGCGCCGAGACGGGCCGGTCATTAGGAACAGTGATCCCAGATGTCTTCGTTAATTCTTCAAAGCGATCTTTGATAACCCCACGCCGCACCCATGGGCCGGCGTGATCTTCAATTCCCAGATACACATTGTCGGCAGCGTTGCGGGAAGGAACGAGCGAAAGTTCCTGGGCGATGATGGTGATCCCCCGAGAAAGAGCTTCGCGGGGCGAGCCGATTGTGACGGCTTGCCCCGCGAGCTCAACTTCCCCGGAATCGAGTTGGTAAACGCCGGAAAGAATCTTTCCAAGCGTCGACTTACCAGCGCCGTTCTCTCCGATGAGAGAGTGAATGGTGCCAGAAGCGATCTTGAGGTTCACGTTATCCAGCGCGATAGTCGCACCGAAACGCTTGCTTACGCTTCGAACCTCAAGATCCACTTCGGCATCATTCCGTTCTTTTTAGCAGGTTCTATTCTGCGGTTGGAATTATCCAGCCCACTCTGCAGTGAACTTGTCAACATTTTCCTTGGTCATCAAAGCCTCATCAGGGACAGCGGTCGCTGGATCAATTCCACCAGTCACCTTGCCACTCTTGAGAGCTTCAACCATGGCGTTCATCAAAAGCTTGCCTTCAGTTGCAGGAGCGCCGAAGACGCCACCGAACCAAGTACCAGCCTTGACACCATCGACTGCTGCTTGTGATCCACCGAGGCCGATGAGCTTGGCAGTCTTGCCAGCGTCGGTAAGGGCGAGAATCGCACCTTGCATTGACTGATCAGAGCCGATGACAACATCGAACTTCTTGGTCTTTTGCATGATGTCAGCAAGCGACTTCTGCGCGACGTCTGGGCCGAGGTACTTGCCTTCGCCTTCAGCAACAACCTTGATTGCTGGGTTTGCAGAAATTACGGAGTCAAAGCCTTGCTTCAGAGCATTGTCCAGAGGAATGCCCTTAATTCCGTAGAGGTAAACGACGTTGCAAGGGTTAAGACCTTCGCAAGCCTTCAGTGTGAGCTTGCCAAGACGCTCGCCTGAGCGAAGCGGTGCAGCAAGAACAGATACCGAAGGACCTTCAAATTGAGGATCCGAAGTATCAAGTGCGGTGCCAACGATCTGGTTCAAGATACCTACCTTGAGGCCCTTGGCAATGGCTGCTTGGAGATCAGGAATGATTCCCGCACCGTCGACAGAAGCGATGATGATCGCCTTGTACTTACCGGAAGCGATGATGTCCTGAACTTGCTTGCCTTGCTCGCCTGGCTTGAACTGAGCATCGAACTCAGTGATCACCATGTTGTTCTCTGCTGCAATGGCATCCATTTCTTTCTTGGATGCTTGCAACCACGTATTTGCTGAGCTAGCCGAGAGATACGCAATCTCGGTCGCTGGCTCGGCTGGGGCAGCTGCTTCTTCGCTCGATGAGCTAGAGCTGCTGCAACCGGTGAGAGCAAGTGCTGCAATAACACCGCTCACTGCAACCATGCCGACTAAACGGCGGGTTGAACGTGCCATTTTTCCTCCTTCACGGGCGCCCAGGTGGGCGCAATCCAGGGATGTTCCAACATAAGGGTAAGAGTCCAAAGAGAGTACGGATAGGGGCAATTCGCCCAAATTTAAGTCTATTCGTGGGCTAGACGCACATTTTCAGGAAGAAGTGGACCTTTAAACGCCTAGGAGCGCTTCAATTTGACCACCCGGCAGGCCAATTGGACCGCCAGGCGTTCATCGGGGTCATCAAGGTTTACGGTCAAGAGCGCGCGAATCTTCTCAATTCGGTTAAGAACGGTATTGCGATGAATCCCGAGGCGAGCCGCGGTTTCCGTGGGTGATGATTGGTTATCGAGGTAGCTCTCCAGGGTGAGAATTAATTCCCCGTCATGATCGGCTTCAAGGGCATTGGCTAAGAGAGTTTGTGCAAACTCTGCAAAATTATCTGAGGCATACCACCCCAGCAAAATGCGACGCACACCCATCTCGTCGATATGTTGCACCGCCGTTGCCTGCCCACCGGCCTGCGCAATAGTGCACGCCTCTTTGGCTTCAGCCAAACTTGTGCGCAGACCCAACACTCCTTGATAAGGGCGACCCACTCCCATATGCAAGCGGATGCCAGGTGAAGTAGGAATCAACCTACTCAATGCCGAACTCAGATTTTCTACAATGATTGCGTACGACTTCGATTGAGGTTCATCTTTTTCCACAAACCAACCAGACCAACCATCCGGACGTTCGATGATGGGACCCTTCACACCCACCGCTTGGAGCGCACGACTTAACTCATCGGAACCATTGAGAATACGTTGCGGATCCACTTCACCAGAGACTTGAAGGTGAAAGGCAGTACACCAACCATCTACTTGCCAACCTAAGATTCCAAGTTGCTCCGTAAGGGTTGGCTCTACTCGATCTTTGGTTGCCGTAATTGCGTTGAGAATTCCAAGCCGAAAGCGCGCATCGCGTTCTCGTTCAAGGCGATCAGCGACCAAGATTGTGGCAATAAACCACGACGCAACGGCGAGCACTTCACTTGCTGACGATGAACGACTCGGCGATGGAGATTTGAGGCGAAGCGCTAACCAGAGGGTCGGCTTTTCGCGAGGAGCGAGTGAGAGCGGTTGGCCAAAGTAGACGAAGTCGCCCGCTCGTTCAGAACTAGGAACTTCCAAGATGGGCAGTGGGAGAGGACCATCGAAATCTTTAGGAGTAGAGCTTGAAACTACGGTGCCATCTGAGCCGAGTAGTGCAGTCGATCCTTGTAAGACGTTTGCCAATACGCGAAGCGCATCCTCAATCGAGCCACCGCGCGGAATTTTACGGAGTTGCGTAAGCGCCTGGAGAATTGCATCGCTTCGAGCCAGGAATGGTAAGCGAACTATTCGCCGAATATCGTCGGCCAGCCTCAATGATTCGACCTGCGAAAT
>WLIL01000052.1 GCA_009702245.1 Actinomycetota bacterium | reverse complement strand
CGAACCGAGTATTGGTCTCCACCAACGCGATAACAGACGTCTGATCGACACCTTGACACGTTTGCGCAACTTGGGCAATACGTTAATTGTTGTTGAACATGATGAGGACACTATTCGTTCAGCGGATTGGATCGTTGATATTGGTCCCGGTGCTGGTGAACACGGCGGGCGCGTGGTCGTCTCTGGGTCGCTTGCAGAACTCGAGGCGAGTGAAGAGTCCATCACGGGGGCTTACGTATCGGGACGTCGCCAGATAGAAATGCCAAAGGTTCGCCGTCCTATTGATCCCAAGCGCTCCCTCGTAGTGAAGGGTGCGCGCGAGAATAATCTTCGTAATATCGATGTGACTTTTCCACTCGGATGTTTTGTGGCTGTGACGGGAGTTAGCGGATCTGGTAAATCCACACTGGTTAACGACATTTTGTATAGCACTTTGGCGAACAAACTTAATGGTGCTCGCATAGTTCCTGGTCGTCACCGAACTGTGACTGGGGTAGACCAACTGGATAAAGTGGTGCACGTAGATCAGTCGCCTATCGGTCGTACTCCACGTTCTAATCCAGCAACGTACACGGGCGTTTTTGACAACATACGGAAGCTTTTCGCGGAAACTACTGAAGCCAAGATTCGTGGTTACCTACAGGGCCGTTTCTCGTTCAACGTCAAGGGTGGTCGATGCGAGTCGTGTAGTGGTGATGGCACCATCACCATTGAGATGAACTTCTTACCAGATGTGTACGTACCGTGCGAGGTGTGCCATGGGGCGCGCTACAACCGTGAGACTCTCGAAGTTCACTTCAAGGGAAAGACGATTGCCCAGGTTCTCGATATGCCGATCGAGGAAGCAGCAACATTCTTCGATGCGGTGCCTTCGATCTCGCGCCATTTGAAGACCCTCAACGATGTAGGCCTCGGATATGTGAGGCTCGGACAGTCCGCGCCCACGCTCTCCGGAGGAGAGGCGCAAAGAGTTAAGTTAGCTACAGAATTGCAACGCAGGTCTACTGGCAGAACCATTTACGTGCTTGATGAACCAACCACGGGTTTACATTTCGAAGATACTCGCAAACTTCTTGGTGTCCTTTCGCGACTTGTTGATAGTGGGAACACGGTGATTGTCATCGAGCACAATCTTGACGTGATCAAGTGCGCAGATTGGGTGATAGACATGGGCCCAGAAGGTGGATCGGGTGGGGGCATGGTGATTGCCGAAGGTACGCCTGAGCAAGTGGCCAAAGCGAAGGCGAGTTATACCGGTACGTTCTTGGCACCGCTATTAGCGGGCAAGCGTCCATCTATGCCAAAGGCGGTAAAGGCCGTACCGAAGAAGAAGAGTTCGAAAGCTCTGGTCTGATGAAGCCCGAAGAACGTCCGCGAACCTCAGAAATTCCGGAAGATCCAGGTGTATATCGATTTAGAAATGCTGAAGGGCGCGTGATCTACGTGGGGAAGGCGAAGAATATTCGCGCACGACTCACGTCATATTTTCAGGAGAACCTTCACGAGCGCACCACGCGGATGGTCCATGAAGCCACCTCTGTTGATTGGACGATTGTTGCCACAGAGGTTGATGCCTTGCAGCTTGAGTGGACTTGGATTAAGTCGGAGAATCCAAAGTACAACGTTCGTTTCAAGGACGATAAGTCTTATCCGTATCTAGCCATCACAACCGGAGAGAGTATTCCTCGTGTGATGGTCGCTCGCGCCCCTAAGAAGAAGGGCGTTCGCTATTTAGGCCCCTTTCCAAATGCCGGAGCGCTCCGTCACGTCATTGATCAAGTTCTACGCACCTTCCCTGTTCGAACGTGTGCACCCGGTGTGCTCAGACAAGCAGTAGCGAGTGGGCGCCCTTGTCTTTTAGGCCATATTGAGAAGTGCTCCGCGCCGTGTGTCAACCTTATTTCGGTGGAGGAGCACAAGAAGAAGATCGGTGAATTCATCTCGTTCTTTTCCAGAGATCCAGCTCCCTATATCCGCAGGGTTCAGAAAGAGATGGAGTCGGCGTCGGCAGCTGAGCAATTTGAGAAAGCTGCGAAGTTGCGAGACGACCTCATCGCACTGGAATCTGCCCTTGAAACAAGCACCGTGGTGCTGCCCGATGATACGGATGCTGATTTTATTTCACTTGTTGAAGGGGAAATTGAGATCGGAGCCTCCATCTTCTCGGTTCGAAATGGGCGTATTCGTGGGCAGCGCAGTGTCGTGATGGAACGAGATTTTGATAAGAGTGTGGGTGAGTTGTATCGCCAACTTGTACAGGACATCTATTCGGATTTGACTCAAGAGATTCCCCGAGAGATTTGCCTGCCCGAGCTGCCTGATGGCGCGAGGGATTTGGAAGAGTGGTTCCACCTGTCACGTGGGGAGAGAGCGTCTTTCAAGGTTCCGCAACGCGGGGACAAAGTAGCGCTGTTAGAAATTGTGAACCGCAATGCTGCCGAGGCATTGCTGCGCCACCAGTTAACGCGAAGTAGCGATATCTCCAAACGAGCACAAGCGCTTTCAGAGTTGCAGGATGCTCTTTCATTACCAAATGCGCCTCTGCGAATCGAGTGCTACGACATCTCACATATTCAGGGGACGCATGCGGTGGGGTCGATGGTGGTGTTTGAAGATGGATCCCCGCGAAAGAGTGAATATCGTAGATTCGAAATTCGTGAAGGTGGCGGAGATGATCTCGCCTCGATGTCAGAAGTGCTTACTCGACGCTTGAGACGGTTGCGAGACGAGGAATCAGTAGACAGGGCTGATGAGATTGCTGCTGGTCTTCAAGTGCGTAGATTCTCTTATCGACCTCAGCTCATTGTCGTCGACGGAGGCCGAACGCAGGTCGAAGCGGCTCGTAAGGTGTTGCAGAGTGAAGGGTTTGCAGACATTTCACTTATTGGTCTTGCTAAGCGATTAGAAGAAATTTGGCCGGCGGAAGGCGGGCGTCCAGTAATACTCCCACGTAAGAGTGAATCCCTCTTTTTATTGCAACGGTTACGAGATGAGTCTCATCGTTTTGCTATTACGTACCACCGAAGCAAACGCGGTCGAGCGATGATTGAATCTGTACTTGATGAGATTCCTGGGCTGGGCGAGGGGCGTCGCGCGGCTCTGCTGCAAAACTTCACGTCAATGAAGGCGTTGCGCCTCGCATCCGAAGGGGAAATATCGCAAGTGCCTGGGGTGGGGCCGGCGATTGCGGCGCGCATTGTTGCCTGGTTCGCCATGGAAGCGGCGCGCGATGAGCCAAGCGTGATCGATATGGGCACGGGGGAGATCCTCACTTAGTCCCGTAGAGTTCTCCTGTGGCACCTGAGCAGATTCTCGTAATCACCGGAATGTCCGGCGCTGGCCGCAGTACGGCTGCGCACGTTCTCGAAGATTTAGGTTGGTATGTGGTTGATAATTTGCCACCTGCGCTACTTACAAATCTGACTTCTCTACCCGGCAAGGATGACATGCACAGTGCGCCGCGCATTGCTGCTGTGATAGATGTCCGCAGTCGAGCATTCTTCAAGGAGTTACGTGTGGCTCTCAAAGAATTGCCCGAGCAGGTGCAAGTCCTCTTCCTGGAAGCCAACGACGACGTGCTTGTCCGTCGATTTGAGTCCACTCGTCGTCCCCATCCGCTGCAAGGAGAGGGTCGTATCCTTGACGGCATTGCAAAAGAGCGGGAGCTGCTTGGCGATTTACGTGCTGCTGCGGATTTAGTTATCGATACCAGCGCGCTCAATGTGCATCAATTAAAGGAGCGCATCGAGAGCACTCTGGGTGGGTCATCTATTCCAGAATTACGCACCACCGTCCTCTCTTTTGGTTTTAAATATGGAATTCCATATGACGCAGACTTTGTGATCGACGTTCGTTTTATTTCCAATCCGCATTGGATTCCTGAACTGCGAGATCACACGGGCAAGGATGCTGATGTCAAGGCTTATGTATTAGCCGCACCAGAGGTTTTAGGTTTCATTGAAGATTACGCAAATTTGTTGTTGCGACTTTCGCCCTCATACCAGCGCGAAGGTAAGCGCTACCTCACTATCGGCGTCGGATGCACAGGTGGCAAACACCGATCAGTCGCAGTGGCGGAGGAACTGGCCAAGCAGCTCTCTTCGCATGGAATGTTGGCATCTTCAACCCATCGAGACCTTGGACGAGAGTAATGACACGAGTTGTCGCACTCGGCGGCGGGCATGGTTTGGCCGCCACTCTCTCTGCGCTACGTCGAATCACTCCAGATATCACGGCGATTGTGACGGTCGCAGATGATGGTGGATCGAGCGGTCGGCTACGTTCTGAACTTGGGGTGATGCCTCCGGGAGACCTTCGGATGGCCCTTGCAGCACTTTGTTCTGATGACGTGTGGGGACGAAGTTGGGCTGATGCAGTGCAATATCGCTTCCCGGGCGAAGGAGAAGTGGGTGGACACTCCTTAGGAAACCTGATGCTCTCTGCGTTGTGGGATGTGACTGGCGATGTAGTCGCCGGTTTGGATCGCATGGGTGCCCTCCTTAAAATCATCGGACGGGTGCTGCCCATGTCTTCTGAACCACTTACCATTCAAGCCGAAGTGCGTCATGAAGGTCAGGTGAGCACAGTTGTGGGGCAGGTAGCAGTTGCTACCACTCAAGGACGAGTGCTCTCGGTTCAGTTGAGCCCGCAAAATCCTCCGGCCACGGAGGCAGCTTTGGCAGCTATAAGTGATGCCGAGTGGGTCATTTTGGGCCCGGGCTCGTGGTACTCGAGTGTTTTGCCTCACCTTTTAGTGCCGGCACAAGTGAGTGCCCTACTCGCTTCCCCCGCAAAAAGAATCCTTGTCATGAACCTGGACGCGGGGCAAAATTCCGGAACTCCTGAGGGCGAGCCGGGAGAGGCTATTGGCCTCACTGCAAGTGAGCATCTCGCGCTTTTGAGCGCGCACGCCCCTGATCTGCACTTCGATGTTGTCATCGTTGACCCGCAATCGCTCCCACACGAGAGTGAGTTGGCAGCGCGTTTGGCGAGAGAAGGGAGTCAACTTATCGTCGCAGATGTGGCCGTTGGAGCCGGTTTGCTACAGCATGACCCCGAGAAATTGGCTGCGCTCTTCTCCAAGATTTTTTCCTAGAATTGTACGGAGTCGCTCAAATCCTGGAAAGATCACCCCTATGGCAATGACAGCAGCGGTCAAGGACGAATTGGCTCGTCTCATGATCTCCAAAGCGTGCTGCCGAAAATCCGAAGTTTCGGCGATTTTGCGATTCTCCGGTGGCCTGCATGTGGTCAGCGGTCGAATCGTCGTAGAGGCCGAAGTGGATACCGCAGCCACTGCGCGGCGGGTTCGCAAAGATATCTTTGATGTTTTTTCGCAGGAGACAGACTTGACGGTGATCGCTCCAGGCGGATTGCGCAAAGCGAGTCGTTATCTCATTCGCTCTACCAAAGATGGAGAATCACTAGCGCGGCAGACTGGACTCATCGATGGCCGTGGCCGTCCAGTTCGAGGGTTACCGCCTCAAGTTGTTTCAGCCTCTCTCTGCGATGCACAGGCCGCTTGGCGTGGTGCTTTTCTTGCCCATGGATCACTCACCGAACCTGGTCGTTCCTGCGCACTCGAGGTAACGTGCCCCGGACCTGAAGCAGCACTGGCGCTTGTGGGTGCTGCTCGACGCCTTGGGGTGGTTGCAAAGGCTCGTGAAGTGCGTGGCGTTGACCGAGTTGTGATTCGTGATGGCGATGCAATTGCAATCATGTTGACGCGTCTTGGCGCACACGAGAGTGTGCTTGCTTGGGAAGAACGACGTATGCGCCGAGAAGTGCGAGCGACTGCTAATCGCTTAGCTAATTTTGATGATGCAAATCTTCGTCGCTCTGCGCGGGCTGCAGTGGCTGCCTCTGCTCGAGTTGCACGTGCCTTAGAAATTCTGGGAGCCGATATCCCTGACCACCTACAAGAAGCTGGGAAATTGCGGATCGAGCACGGGCAGGCAAGTCTTGAGGAGCTAGGTTCACTCGCTAACCCACCACTCACGAAGGATGCGGTGGCCGGACGCATTAGACGTCTCTTGGCGATGGCCGACAAGCGTGCCCAAGATCTCGGAATTCCAGATACTGAGGCAGGTTTAACCCCCGACATGTTGGGGTAAAGTTTTAATAGATCGCGCATGAATCAGTCCGCTTCCTATGCGCCCTGACCTAAGGAGATAGCAGTGACTGTCAAAGTCGGAATCAACGGTTTTGGTCGAATCGGACGAAACTTCTTTCGCGCGGCCCTCACTCAAAAAGCAGACATTGAAATTGTCGGCGTCAACGATCTCACTGATATTGCAACCCTTGCCCACCTCCTGAAATACGATTCAATTTTAGGTCGACTTGGTTTACCCGTTTCCTTTACGGAGAACTCCATTACGGTCGATGGCAAGACTTTTGCTGTTACCGCTGAGCGCGATCCAGCCAATCTCCCATGGGCCGCACTTGGCGCAACGGTAGTGATTGAATCTACTGGGCACTTCACAAAGGCTGCAGATGCGGGCAAGCACATCACTGCAGGTGCAAAGAAAGTAATTATCTCAGCGCCGGCCAGTGATGAAGATGTCACCATAGTGATGGGCGTGAATCATGATACTTATGACGCATCCAAGCACCACATCATTTCCAATGCTTCTTGCACCACTAATTGCCTAGCTCCGATGGCCAAGGTTCTTGTGGAGGAGTTTGGTGTTGTGAAGGGATTGATGACAACTATCCATGCCTATACAAATGACCAAGTAATTCTCGACTTCCCACATAAGGATCTTCGTCGTGCGCGCGGAGCGGCTACCAACCTCATTCCCACCACCACTGGCGCCGCCAAGGCTATCTCGCTTGTGATTCCATCACTCAAGGGAAAACTCGATGGGTACGCGATGCGTGTTCCGGTTCCCACCGGGTCTGCAACTGATCTCACTGTCGAACTCGAGCGCGAGGTAACTAAGGCTGAAGTCAACGCTGCTATGAAGAAGTGGGCCGATGGCCCGCTCAAAGGATTTCTTTCTTACACTGAAGATCCCATCGTCTCCAGCGACATTGTGACGGATCCCGCAAGCTGCATTTTTGATGCATCACTCACGATCGTCATAGGTAACACGGTCAAAGTCTTGGGTTGGTATGACAATGAGTGGGGTTATTCAAATCGTTTGGTGGATCTTATTCAACATGTGGGTGCCACTCTCTAAATGTCATCTGCCACACTCGCCACACTCGCCACACTTCCCGATTTGGTCGGCACACGGGTACTCCTTCGTAGCGACCTGAACGTACCGATGAAGGATGGCGACATTACAGATGATGGGCGCATTCGAGCCTCGTTGCCGACTATCAACCATCTGCGTGCGCTCGGAGCTGTTGTTGTAGTCATGGCCCACTTCGGTAGGCCGAAGGGGGAGCGCGTCCCCGAAATGTCTCTCGCACCAGTTTCGGTTCGTCTCGCGCAACTGCTGGGAAGTGAAGTGACCTTCATCCCTGAGTACCGGGGAGGCAAGGCGCTCTCAACTCTTGCTGAATTAAAGGGTGGAGATGTCGCGCTCTTGGAGAACGTGAGATTTGAAGCCGCTGAAACAAGCCAGATCGACGAAGAGCGACAGGCATTTGCTCGCGACCTGGCTTCACTGGGAGATATCTTTGTCAGTGACGGGTTCGGAGCTGTCCACCGCAAACATGCTTCTGTTTTTGACGTGGCTCAATTACTGCCACATTACGCAGGCTTTCTCATCTCCGCAGAAGTTGACGTACTTAAAAGACTTACGCTTGATCCAGCCCGACCATATGGCGTGGTGCTCGGCGGTTCTAAGGTGAGTGACAAATTAGGTGTCATCGAGCATTTGCTCGACAAGGTAGATGTTTTGGCTATCGGTGGCGGCATGGTCTTTACTTTTCTTGCGGCCCAAGGTCACCAGGTGGGCACCTCTCTCTTAGAAGTTGATCAATTGGAGAAGGTGCGGGCTTTGATAAGTCAGGCGGAGCGTTTAGGCGTCAAGCTTGTGTTGCCTGTGGATATCGTGGTTGCTCCGGCCTTTGCCGCTGATGCCCCCGCGACTCTGGTGGCTGCTCATGAGATACCCAAGGAACAGATGGGGTTAGACATTGGTCCAGCCTCAGCGGTGGCATTCGCGGAGGCCATCGCTAGCTGTAAAACCGTCTTCTGGAATGGCCCCATGGGAGTCTTTGAGTTCGCTGCCTTTGCCGCGGGTACTCAGGTAGTTGCGCAGGCGCTGGCAGATCTCGATGGCTTCACCGTGGTGGGTGGCGGAGACTCAGCGGCGGCAGTTCGTCGACTAGGTTTTAGGGACGAAGAGTTCGGTTATATTTCAACGGGTGGCGGAGCCTCTCTTGAATATCTAGAGGGCAAGGCGCTCCCTGGTATCACGGTATTGGAGCAGTAATGTCGACAGCGCGTAAGCCCTTGATGGCGGGCAACTGGAAGATGAACATCAACCACCTCGAGGCTATTGGCCTTGTACAAAAATTGGCGTTCTCCCTCGACGACAAAGATCACGATGCAGTAGATGTGGTTGTGTTGCCACCGTTTACAGATATCCGTTCGATTCAAACTCTCGTCGATGGCGACAAATTACGAATTCAGTACGGCGCCCAAGATCTCTCGCCTGAGGCCAATGGCGCCTTTACCGGTGACATTTCCGCTGCGATGCTTTCGCGTTTAGGTTGTTCTTTCGCGTTGGTGGGTCATAGTGAAAGACGTCAGTATCACGCCGAGAGTGATGAGTTAATCAATCGGAAGGTAAAGGCAGCTCTCGCTGCACACCTTTCTCCGATCTTGTGCATTGGCGAGAATCTAGACATTCGAGAATCAGGCGAGCAGGTATCTCATGTAATTGCACAATTAGAAGGTGCGCTTGTGGGCGTGGGTGATCCGAAAAATGTAGTGATCGCCTATGAACCTATCTGGGCTATCGGAACCGGCAAGGTAGCCACCCCAGAAGATGCCCAGGAAGTCTGCTCGGCCATTCGCAATCGCTTGGCTGAGCTCTATCCGGGAGACGTGGCCGATGCTATGCGCATTCTTTATGGCGGCTCCGTAAAGGCGAGCAACGTGGTGGAAATCATGGAGCAGGCCGATATTGATGGGGCGCTCATCGGTGGGGCGAGCCTTGAGGCTGAGGGGTTTGCCAAGATTGCCCGCTTCCCGGTTGTAATGGCCTTTAACGCGGGGATTAAATAGCCCAGATAGCCCCGTGGGGCCGTATAAGGGGGCGCAGCTCCTTCTTGGAGCCGTTGATTTTGGGAATAATCCGTCCCCGGCTGGGTTATCCTTAATCCAGTCCACGCGAGGAGTGATTTCTGATGGTTTTGGCACTTTCGATTCTGCTGGTGATCACCAGCGTCTTGATGGTCATGTTGGTTTTACTTCACAAAGGTAAGGGCAGCGGCCTCTCTGATCTCTTTGGCGGCGGCGTCTCATCCTCGTACGGCGGCTCGACTGTCGTGGAACGAAACCTTGATCGCATCACCATCGTGGTTGGCGCACTCTGGTTTGCCAGTGTGGTTGCTCTCGGTCTCTGGCTCAAGTAAGTCCCAGATTTAATTCCGTCCTCGATTAATTTCCCGGACTAAATACAAGGAGCGATCATGGCAAGTGGAAGCGCAATCAGAGGAAGCCGAGTCGGCGCTGGTCCCATGGGCGAAGCCGAGCGTGGCGAAGCTGCTCCACGTTTTCGTCTCTCCTACTGGTGCGAACGCGGTCATGAAACAAAACCATCTTTCGCAGACGACGGTACAGTCACGCCGCCAACCGAGTGGGATTGCCCGCGGTGTGGTCTTCCTGCGGGACTGGATAAAGATAATCCCCCTGCAGCACCAAAGAACGAGCCATATAAAACTCACTTGGCATATGTGAAAGAGCGTCGATCAGAAGTTGACGGAGCTGCCATCCTGCAAGAGGCACTCAAGAAGTTGCGCGGGGAAGATTAATCAGCGTCTCAACAAGCTGAT
>WLIL01000051.1 GCA_009702245.1 Actinomycetota bacterium | reverse complement strand
CCCACCAGTTGAGCAATTGATGGCCGAGTACGACTTGGTCCTTTCTAGCGATGGCATCAATAGCGGTATTCGAGAAAAATTCCCAGATGCATTTCGTACTTCAGTTGATTGGCGCGAATGTAAATTCATCTGGCTCGGAACCTCCGAAGTGTACGAAGCTTTTAAATTCTTTATCGTGGAGACCCCCTGGGGCGTCATGCAAGCGCACGCATATCCCATGGACGATAAGAGCAGCACCTTTATCGTGGAAATGCACGAAGACATTTGGCGCAAGGCCGGATTCGAGCCATTCCACGAGGAGGCTGCAAACTTCCCGATTGGGCAGAGCGATGAGAAGTCGATTGCGCTCTGCGAAGAGATCTTTGCGGAATTCTTAGGCGGCAAACCCGCACTTCGAAATAACAGCCGTTGGCGCACTTTTGCCGCGATTCGAAACGAAACTTGGGTACACAAGAACCTTGTGATTCTAGGTGATGCTGCAGCGACTGCGCACTTCGCCATCGGTTCTGGCACAAAGCTTGCAATGGAAGGCGCTATCTCTCTTGCGGCTTGCATTTTGGAAAACGACACCGTCGAAGCTGCATTAAGAGCTTATGACACTGATCGCCGTCCGGTTGTTGAGAGCACACAAAGATCCGCGCAAGCTGCCCTTGAATGGTTTGAGGAAATCACTCAGTACATGAATCAAGAGCCCCTGCAGTTCGCCTTCAACATGATGACTCGTTCGCGTCGAATCACTTATGGAAATCTTGAATTGCGCGACGCAGAATTTATGAAGCGTGTGGAAACCGCTTATCTGCAGAATCAAATCAAGATCGGAAACGTTCCTGCCGATTGCACACAAGTTGTTCCAATGTTCCAGCCGCTCAAGTTGCGCGGCCTCGAGATACCAAATCGCGTGGTGGTTTCTCCCATGGATATGTACTCATCGGTCGACGGCATCCCAGGTGATTTCCATAAGGTGCATATGGGTGCACGCGCTCTCGGCGGCGCGGGGCTGATCTTCACTGAAATGACCTGTATCTCTCCCGAGGGTCGGATCACGCCAGCGTGTGCAGGGCTCTGGAATGGCGAACAGGTGAGCGCCTGGAAAGAGATCGTCGACTTTGTACACACCACCCCTTCAAAGATTGCCATTCAAATTGGTCACTCGGGTCGCAAGGGCTCAACGAAGGTGATGTGGGAAGGAATTGATAAGGCGCTTGACTCAGGTAATTGGGAAATCATGGCGCCTTCACCCATTCCGTATCTCTCTGATGGACAAGTTCCGCGAGAGATGACGCGGGCAGATATGGATCTTGTCCGCGACCAACATGTCGCGTCGGCGAAGCTCGCTATAGACGCTGGCTTTGACATGCTCGAACTGCATTGCGCACACGGGTACTTACTCTCCGGTTTCATCTCGCCCGTGTCCAATAAGCGAACTGATGAATATGGCGGTTCCATCGAGAATCGTTTGCGATTCCCGCTTGAAGTTTTTGATGCAGTTCGCGCAGTGTGGCCGGCAGATAAACCCATGAGCGTTCGTATCTCGGCCAGCGATTGGGTGCCAGACGGTTTAACTGAAGAAGATTCCATCAAAATGGGTCAAGCATTTGCAGCTCATGGTGCTGACCTGATCGACGTCTCGTCAGGACAAACAACTCCAGATGCAAAACCAATCTACGGCCGTACTTATCAAACTCCATTTGCTGATCGCATCCGTCAACTCGCGGGCGTGAAGACGATGGCGGTGGGCTCCATCAGTAGTTGGGACGATGTAAATACCATTTTGGCCGCTGGTCGAGCAGATCTATGCGCGCTGGGTCGCCCTCACCTCTTTGATCCCAATTGGACGCTCCACGCCGCTGTTGATCAAGGCGTGCGTTTGCGCTGGCCAAACCAGTACGGCGCCGGTAGTCGCCAACCACCTGCAGGTCGCACCGAAGATCCAAAGCCTCGACTCACTCTCGGCACCAGCGAAGTCGTTGCAAAGCGACCCGCACGTTGGCGTCCGCACGCAAAGTAGTGGTGCAAACTCACTAGGCTAAGCGAATGGCCACGCGTAGCAATTCCTCAAAGATGTGGCTCTCTCTCTGGACGGTATACATCATCTGGGGGTCGACTTATTTAGCGATCGCAATTTCTATCAAAACGATGCCCTCGCTGGCCGCGATGGGTGTGCGATTCCTCGTCGCTTCAGTACTTCTGGCGCTCTGGGTTGGCTTCAGGCAGGGGTGGCATGAGCTGCGCGTTACTAAGCGGGAGTTTTGGTCGACCGCGCTCCTCGGTGGGCTCTTGTTGGGTGTGGGTATTGGAACCGTATCCCTGGCGGAAAGGTATGTACCGAGCGGGATCGTGGCGTTGATCATCGCGGCAATGCCGCTCTGGATCTCCATCTTTCGAGTGATCGCCGGGGATAGACCCACTAAGTTGAGTTGGAGCGGCATCGCCATTGGGTTTATTGGCGTAGGGCTCTTGCTCCGCCCAGGTCAGGTGAAGACACCAGAGGGTGTTACTTCGGGACAGTTATTTTTTTGGATGATGGCGGTACTGCTCGCCAACCTCATCTGGGCCTTCGGAACCTTTATGACTCCGCGTTTTCAAACGCCCAAGAATTCATTGATGGTCACCACAGTGCAGATGTTTGCTGGTGGGGTAGCTCTCTTCACTGCTGGCATGATTCACGGAGACAGCCTTCATCAGTTCTTTCATGCAAGTGCGTTCTCCTGGTTTGGCTGGAGCTACCTTGTCGTTGTTGGCTCAGTAATCGCCTACAGCGCCTATCTCTGGCTCGTAGGAAATGCTCCCGTCTCGATGACTTCTACCTATGCCTACGTAAACCCTGTCATAGCAGTGATACTCGGAGCAATTGTACTAAGCGAACCCATCTCGCTGCCGATGGTGCTCGGAGCAAGCACCGTTATTCTCGGCGTTATTTTGGTGATTACCGCAGAGAGTAAATCTAAGCGCGCGCACTAGCGAAGCAGCGCGCGTAACTTCTCTCCGGACTCTTCAGCGAGGGCCGCAGTACGCAGCGCTATTTGACGAGCAACGGGATCAGCCGCGACGAGGGTGCGAGGAAGTTCGGCCATGATTGCATCAAAATTTGCAAGTCCATTAGCGTGAGTCTCGCCGTAACCCTTCACGAGTGATTGTGTTTCTGCTACTTCGCAAGCGAGTCCATAATTCTTACTAGCAAGATCCATCACGGTGGTGAGCCAAGCATCGATCAAAAGTTGTTCTTCATTAAATCTCAAAGAGCGACGACGAATAGGGCGCAGACGGCTGAGGATGTAGAGCGTTGTATAGCCAAAGGCTGAAGTGGTATTGACCTTTATCCCATTCCCGCTCACTCGAGTGATCAAAGCATTAACTGGCTTTGAGCGAAGTACCCACTTGCCGAGTGCGGTGGGCAAGGTGTCGGCAACTTCCTGGACCTGTGGGTGGAGAAATTCCATGATGCCTACAACTTGCTCATTCTTAGCGCGCGCTTCCTTGTGAATACGATCGAAGCGTCTTGCCCTTACCTTGATCGCCGCTACCCGAATGGTGTCTTCGTACGTCATCCAGAGGGCGGTGTAACGAGCGGCTTCGTTAGTGAGTCGGAAGGAACCATCTCCGTGCGCAAGATCCAAGGCGTAGACGGATGCCACTCGGGCGAGGAATTCGTCTGCGTACTTCACATCTTGGTATTCAGTGGTGCGCTTAATGCCATGAACAAGGGTGGCGCGCACTGAAGCGGGGTAAGTATTTTGGATGTGAGCTGCCTGCGCAGAGAGGCGCGCTCCGACTGCAGCAGTGGGGTCGGCAGCGATGGCAGCGTCTGTAGCCGCTTTCGTATCTTCAACCGAGACAGGCTTCATGCCGATTTGAATCGGAACTCCAGTTGATGCCGGTTTGAGTGCGTTCTGGGCATACTCAAATCCGCGAGCGAAAGCGTTGAGGCTGGTAGCAACGCCTACGCCAGCTCGTTCGATAGCGGATTCAAACTCTTTTCGGGTGAAAGGCAGGCGACCGGTTCCAGCGAGTGCTCCAAAGAGTACGGAGCTAATAACGCTGCCACTCTCTTCAGCAATTTTAGCGAAGTCGCCACCGACGAACTTAGCAGCGGCTTTCATACAGTTTTCGATGATGGTGTCGGAGTCGACTCGGCCATCGCCGAGTGCTGTCTTCTCCATCATGCTGTAAACCCGATGGGTTGAGGCGATGAGTGTGGTGTTCTTCGGTGTTACCAGCCCACGAACGACTGAGCGTCCTGCTTCCATGAGTTCAGATGCCAGCACGATATCTACTTCGCCCGGTGTGGGCATGGTGCTCAAGATGGGTTCGGCGCCATCTGCAGTGCGGGGAAAGAGTTCTACGTAATAGATCGTGGCACCAGTACGTTGCGCGACGCCCGGCACCGATGTGGTTTGTGCCCAATAGCCAGAGTGTTCGCCAAGGCTGACCATCCAGTCGGCGAGCACTCCGCCACCTTCGCCTCCCATGGCAAGAATCGCCATGGTAATGGCGCGAGTTTGTGTTGCTTGAGTCATTAGGCAGAGACCAATTCTGCAGTACTCGCTTCTGGCTCGATTCCTGCGTAGCGCCTTTCGATTCCGCTTTGCAAACGTGAAATATAGGCATTACGAAGTGACGTAATGAATCGGTCCCATGCCGTCGGATTGCTGATCACTTGGGTGCGATAAAAAGATGGACAGAGCGCAGCTGCGTGTGCGTTTTCGCCGCAGAGGCCGCAACCCACACAACTCGAAAGCACAGTGGCAATAGGCTCTTTACGAAGTGGATCTGGGTTGGCCGTAATCGAAAGACTCGGGCAGCCAGAGATGCGGATGCATGAGTGATCTCCGGTGCATGTTTCTGGATCGATTCCATAGCGTTCACGGACGACGCGCTTGCCCTCTTTCTCTGCCTTAGCTGCGAGGGGGCGTTCGCGCCTGGTGCGGTTGAGTGTGCACTCTGATTGCGCCACGATAACTTTCGGCCCTGGCTCCTTAGACGTAAGAGCATCGATAAAGGTGTCGCGCAGTTCATCAACTTTGTAAGTATTGGTCACCGTCTTCGCCCACTTCACACCTACGCCACGTACTGCGCGCTCAATCGGGTGTTTGGTGGATCGAATGGGGTTATCCGCAGCGGAGGAGAGGATGTCTTGCCCGCCAGTGGCTGCGCTGTATGCGTTGTCAACGACAACAAGTACTTGGTTGCTCTCGTTGAAGACTGCGTTGCCAACGCCGCTGGTAAGACCGTTATGCCAGAAGCCGCCATCGCCCATGAACGCGAGCACTGGCTTTTCGCTATTGGCATCTTGGAAACCGGCTGCACCTGCTGATCCGAGGCCATAGCCCATGGTGGTGGCGCCGATGTCGAAGGGCGGCAAGATGGAGAAGAGATGGCAACCAATATCGGCGCTGACGTGATGTTTACCGGTCTCACGTTCAGCCAACTTCAACGCGGAGAAGATAGGTCGCTCAGGACACCCGGTACAAAATCCTGGCGGGCGCATATGCACTTCTCCTTGCGTGAGTTTGATCGCCATCGGATGCTCGGGAGAGTCAGGTGGCAAGACGATCGCGGGAAGATCGTTCTCCTTGATGAGATCTGGCGCGTACATGCGCACAAATGAGAGCAAGCCCTTTGTGACCACGGTGGGGGTGTACTCGCCGGCCATCACAAGTACATCTTTTCCGTGCAATTTTGCGGTGGCATCAGCTTTGCGAAGGATTGAGTGGATGTTCTGCTCGATGTAATCCGGTTGTCCCTCTTCAAAGAGCAGGAGTGCGCGCTTATCTTTGGCGAACTCTTCAACTTCGTCGGCAATGATGGGGTAGGTAACGTTGAGTACGTAGACCGGAATTTCAGAATTCCCATAAATATCTGCAAGACCAAGAAGTTGGAGACCACGCATGACGGTGTTGTACAACCCGCCTTGCGTGATGATTCCAAAGTCCTTCTTTCCGTTGGAAATCATTTCGTTAATTTTTCGATCCTTGATGAATTGGATCGCGGCTGGCATACGCTGATTGATCTTCTCTTGCTCGTGCATAAAAGATGCTGGTGGTAAGACGATGCGGCTCACGTCGCGGCGAGGATTCTCCATCGCCTCTTTGCGCGTGAAAGTAGGGCGCTTATTCTCCTTGGTAATAAAGGATCCATGAAGGTGACAGGAGCGCAGCCGAAGTTCCAGCATCACTGGCGTATTTGAATATTCAGAGAGTTCAAAACCGTACTCAACTGAATCGACGATGGCGGTGAGATTCGGACGTGGGTCAAGCAGCCACATCTGTGACTTCATCGCGAAAGCGTGTGAACGTTCCTGCATGATGCTTGAACCCTCGCCGTAATCTTCACCGACGATGATCAATGCACCACCGGTCACACCTCCCGACGCGAGGTTTGCGAGTGCATCCGATGCCACGTTGGTGCCTACAGTCGATTTAAAAGTGATGGCGCCACGAAGTGGGTAATTGACGGAGGCGGCGAGCATGGCAGCTGCGGTGGCTTCGGAGGCGCTATTTTCAAAGTGCACGCCAAGCTCGGCGAGGATGTCGTTGGCATCACCAAGGACATCCATGAGGTGGGAAATGGGGGCGCCTTGGTATCCGCCAACATAGGAAACACCCGATTGGAGGAGGGCTTTGGTGACGGCCAGGATGCCTTCGCCATGAAACTCTTCGCCCGCGGGGATGCGTAACTTCTGGACCTCTTCTTTAAAAGAGCGCTCTGCCATTTTTCCCCCTCTGTGACCCACATGGACCCACATGCGACCCGCTCACGGGCTCGAACTTAAGCATTAACCCTATTGCCCAGATTCACGGTGAGCCACGCGAAAGATTGCGGCGCAAATGGGCCTAGACCGGGTCTCTTGGTCGGCTACCCAGATGCGCTCGAAAGCCATACGCTGAGGGTCTTGAATTTGGACGCATTTTGGAGAATAGTTGCCGAATTGACGACCGTCAAGAGAATGCATTACGACCCACGTCACTACTGAAGAGGAGTTCACATGGCTGACCTTTCCAGCCTCGCCCAGGGGATCGTTTCAGGCTCGATCTCTGTCATTGATCTGACAGCCCCGCTCAATCCTGAAACCCCAGTTCTAGTCCTACCTGAGCCTTGGGGTCAGACCGCCAAGTTCTCCAGCACCGAGATCTCCAACTACGACGAGCGCGGCCCGTGGTGGTACTGGAATAACTTCTCCACTGGCGAGCACACCGGCACACACCTTGATGCACCAAATCACTGGGTCTCCGGTAAGGATCTCGACGATGTGTCGCAGATTCCACCACAACGTCTTGTGGGTCCTGCAGTCGTTCTCGACTTTGTGGCACATACCCAAGCCGATCCAGACTTTCTACTCGATGTCACACACATCAAGGAGTGGGAAGCCAAGCATGGCAAGTTGCCAGCACACGGCTGGGTGCTCTTCCGCACTGGTTGGTCGTCACGCGGTAACGCGCAAGATACTTTCCTTAATGCTGATGAGACTGGCCCACATACTCCAGGTCTTTCTATCGCTGCTGCCAATTACTTGGCACATGAGACTGACATTCTCGGTCTTGGCGTAGAGACCGTTGGTACCGATGCTGGCCAAGCGTTTGGTTTTGAAACACCATTCCCTTGCCACGCAAACTTGATGGGTGCCAATAAGTACGGCTTAACCCAACTTCGCAATCTCGACAAGCTTCCGACTACGGGCGCTGTTGTTATTGCTGCACCACTCAAGATCGAAAAAGGTTCCGGTAGCCCCACTCGCGTTCTTGCCTTGGTGAGTAAGTAATCCGCTAAGTGATTAGTTCTTCCCAGAATGTGGGGTCGACCTTTGGGTCGGCCCCACATTTCTTTACTGGTTATTTGCTACGGATTACTTGCGACCTAACAGGCGGCTCGCAACGAGGAAGCCAGAACCGCCACCGAGACCAGGGCCAGGGTGAGTAGAGGCACCTATGTGCCAGAGATTCTTTACTGGCGTGCGATGTCCGGTTGCTGAAGAGAGCGGACGCCAAGCCGCGTATTGATCAATGCGGCAATCGCCGGCGTAGGGATCTCCGCCCACTAGGTTCACGTTCATGCGTTCAAGATCAGCTGGACCAAGATTGATTTGCGCTTTGATCAGTGAACGCAGGTTGGGAATCTCTTCGCAGATCTGATTAATGACTCGTTCTGCATATGCGTCGCGAATCTCGTCGGTCCAGGTGCCATCGCCCACATTGATTTCACCTGCGAGGTCACCCTTGATTACTTGTGGGTTTTCTTGCAGTTGAATCCAGAGGATGGATGCACCATCGGGTGCGCGCGTTGGATCGATTGTGCACGGCTGGCCCACCACGATGGTGGGGCGGCGGGGGAGCCATCCACGATTTGAAGCATTGACTGACTCGCTGAGTGAATCCATGCCATCCATGATGTGCACGACAGCAACTTCACCAAGGCGAGCATCACGCTTCCATTCCGGCTTGCCCGAGAGCGCGAGATGGATTTGGAAACCTGCGCGTCCGTAACGGAAGTTGTTTGCGGCCTTCTTGTATGGCTCCGGAACATACTTGGCAGGAATGAGAGTGTTGTAGAGCGCCTGTGGAGTGACGCTCGCGAGAACTGCTTTGCCGGCACGCACTTCTTCGCCACCGGCGCTGCGCACACCAACCGCTTTGCCACCTTCAGTAATGATTTCGGTGACATCAAAGTTTGTGATGATCGTGCCGCCACCTTCTTTAATGATGCCGTGCAGCGCGTTCACCAGCACCACGCCTCCACCGACCGGCACGGGCATTCCGCCGAGTGCCACAGCGGCTGAAATTACTTTGGTAATAAACGCACTTGATGCATCATCAGGTCCCAGACCGTTGTGGAGCGCCCAGGGTGCGAGGAGGCTCTTAGAGACTTCAGAAGTGAAGGTGCGATCAAGCCACGGTGCTGCAGGTTCCAAGATTTCAGGTGCCGTTCCAATGAGGCCGCGAGTGCCGAAGCGTCTGCGAGCATTGAGGAGAAGTTTGAATGACTTGCGCTTCCACAGGTCAGCACCAAGGAGACCAAAGGCAAGATCGATCTTTCCCATGAACTCGCCCAGCATGCCTTCCCAGGCGGCCTTGTCGCCAAGGCGATCGAACTCGGCGGCGGTGGCTGCCGCATCTGTGAAGAGAATCGCACTGCCTTCTTTGCAAATTACTCCGGTAGGTGCGGGAGTGTTTTTGTATTCAACTCCGCGCTTTTCTAGGAGCGGTGCGAGTTCTGCATATGCAGGTCCGCCGACAAAGAGCGGGTGCCAACTTGCGAGTAGTTCATGCGTGTATCCAGGAAGCGTTGCTGCCTCAGTGCGAATAGCGCCACCGGGACGGTCGTTGCGTTCGCAGAGCGCGACTTTCCATCCTCCTTTTGAGAGTACGGCGCCGGCTACGAGTGCGTTAATGCCACTGCCGATAATGACTGCGTCATAGCTCTTCATAGAGCACCTTTCTTAGCGAAACTGCTTGAAATCAGGGGGACGCTTCTCAATAAATGCTTGTGCGCCTTCATTCGCCTCATCTGTCTCAACGAAGAGATCAAGCACATCGAAGGCGAGTGATTGGATGCCGCCGATGTGATCGGTGTCAGCATTAAACGAATGCTTCAATGTCTTAAGAGCGGTGGGGGAGAGCGAACCAACTTTGGCGGCCCATTCAAGTGCGAGCGGCATGAGTTCTGCTGGTTCTACGACTCGATTTACAAGACCCCAACGCTCGGCAGTGACGGCGTCGTATTGATCGCAGAGGAACCAAATTTCGCGCGCGCGCTTCTCTCCTACTACGCGAGCTAAATACGCGGTGCCAAAGCCTGCATCAAATGATCCGACGCGTGGGCCTGTTTGACCAAAGCGTGCGTTGGAAGAAGCGAGTGACATATCGCAGAGCACGTGAAGAACATGTCCACCGCCAATCGCGAAACCGTTGACAGCTGCGATCACTGGCTTAGGTATGCCGCGAATGAGACGGTGGAGACGTTCAATCTCAAACATGCCCGTCTCGGTGGGGCCGTAATTGCCGAGCGCAGCGCGCTCCTTT
>WLIL01000050.1 GCA_009702245.1 Actinomycetota bacterium | reverse complement strand
GCATCGGCTTGTCGACGGAGTAACTGAACATCGGCTCTTGAACTTTCGTTAGTGATCCATTGAGAAGTGCCATCGCTGGCTGCCACTCGCGCATCTAAAGTGGTGGCTACCTTCCACGTGAAATATGGACGTCCCTTACTTATCTTCGTGAGCCAGGCACGGTTGGCATCGGTAGCTTCTTTTTCGAGGACACCCTTGATGACATCAATCCCGGCAGCGCGCAAGGTATCTGCACCTCCGGAGGCATCTTCATTGGGGTCGGTAACGGCATATACGAGAGTTGAAATTCCAGCATCGATGATCGCCTGTACGCAGGGGCCCGTACTTCCCACATGATTACAAGGCTCCAGAGTGACCACCATGGTGGCGCCCTTAGTCTTTTTGTTGGCAGAGTTGATGGCCATTACCTCGGCGTGATCGGGGGCGGCCATGCGATTATGAAAGCCCTCGCCGATCGTTACTCCCGCTGCATCAATGATGACGGCGCCAACTATCGGATTGGGGGCAGTCTTTCCTAATCCCATTTCGGCAAGGGTGATAGCGCGACGCATCGCAGCTATGTAATCCACTTCTACCCCCACTCGTGAGACGAGTTCCCGGGGTGCGTGCAAGAAATGCACAAAACGATAGGCACGTGCCTATCCTTTGTTTGTTTCCTCTCATCCGGACTTTAACCGTCGGTCTCAGAGTTTCACTGAGTCAACCGCTACCTGGCTGGCATCGGGTCGCGGACTATAACCGCCGGTTCGAAATTACATCGACCCCGGAAACAACATATTGATCATATAGACCGCTCAAGAATCTGTGCAACCGAGAAATCGGTATTAGCTGCTGCTCAGCGTCTGTGTAGGTCTGTTCCTTGATACTTCTAACTGGCGTCCCCTCACCCCCGGGTTAGACTTTGCCATATGCCAAAAGAACCGACGGGTCCACGAGTAGTAATACTGGGAGCTGGCTTCGGTGGCCTCACAGCAGCTAAGGCGCTCGCTGGATCGGCACGGGTCACCTTGGTTGACCGTCATAATTTTCAAACCTTTTTACCATTGCTTTACCAAGTCTCGACTGCAGGTCTGGCGGCAGATCACGTGGCACATCCGATTCGTGGCGCTCTGCGTAATACAGGCGTGGCTTTTCGAATGGGCTCTCCGATCTCTATTAACCATTCAAATAAGACGGTCGAGTTGGACAGTAAGGAAATTCTCGAATTCGATCATTTAGTGGTTGCGCTTGGGTCAGCTACCGCTGATTTTGGAGTCCCAGGTGTGCGCGAAAATTCCCTGGGAATGAAAAGTGTTCACGAAGCGATCACCATCCGTGCGGATGTAATGCGTCGCTTTGAAGACTTATGTCGTATCGAGGACAAAACAGTTCTTTCAATTTCTGTGGTGGGCGGTGGACCTACGGGTGTTGAAATGGCTGGAGCCTTTGCCGAACTTGTACGAGGTCCCCTAAAAAACGATGAGGCACAAGCTGCAGCGCGGGTAATTGTAAACATCATTGAGGCGGGGCCTCGTCTCTTGCCAAGTTTTGCCGAGCGCCTCTCCGAACGCACAAAGCGTGATCTTGAAAAACTCGGAGTTACGGTAAAGCTGAATACGTCAGTGGCGGAAGTTCAGGCGACATTAATCAAATTAAAGGATGGGACGTCGATTCCATCCGATGTCACAATTTGGGCCGCAGGAGTGCAAGGTGAACCGACAGCAGCAAGATTAAATCTGCCTCTCACAAAATCCCGCATAGATGTAGAACCAACTCTTCAAGTGAAGAGTTATCCATACATCTGGGCAATTGGCGATATTGCGGGAATAGGTTCTCACGGCGAGGATTTTTTGCCGATGGTAGCTCCGGTTGCATTGCAACAAGGCAGATTTGTGGCGCAGCAATTACTTCGCATGCACCAAGGACTCCCATTATTACCTTTTAAGTATCGTGACAAAGGTTCAATGGCAACTATCGGTCGTCACAAGGCAGTTGTAGAAGTGAAGAACCTAAAGTTTGCCGGTGTTCCTGCTTGGTATGCGTGGCTCTTCTTGCACTTGTTTTATCTCTTAGGTGGCCGAAACAAGATTGGCACCATGGCCGATTGGACTTGGAACTATTTAACTTTCGATCGTGGAAATCGTCATATAATGGATTCGGTATAGCGTCAAGGGTTAGTCACAAATTGTCCGGCCTATCTTGAAATAGAAGTCACTGCCAAAACTGATAAGTTAAGGCAGGTGATTTCTAGCGGGAATGGGGAATTGATCGTGGACTCATCAATGCGCAGGGTTCTCCGTCGCGCATCTGATGCAGTAACAATAAATCTTGATGAAATTACTCTCTTGCTCTCTGCTCGCGATGAAGCCCTTACACAATTATGTGAAGTAGCTGCACGTGTTCGAGATGCTGGCTTGCGTGAAGTTAACCGAGCTGGAGTCATTACCTATTCTCCTAAAGTCTTCATCCCTCTTACTCGACTATGTCGCGATCGCTGCCATTACTGCACTTTTGCTACCACTCCGAATAACCTTCCCTCACCTTTTCTAGAGATGAGCGAAGTCATTGCGATCGCCAAGGAGGGTGCCAAGGCTGGATGTTCGGAAGCACTCTTCACGTTAGGAGATCGCCCCGAAGATAGATGGGAAATTGCTGCGAGCTGGCTCTCAGACCGTGGTTATTCCTCTACGTTGGATTACGTAAGAGCGTGCGCCATTGCTGTTCTGGAAGAAACTGGACTACTGCCCCATCTCAATCCGGGGGTGATGAGCTTTGAAGAACTTTCTAGATTAAGGCCAGTTGCCGCGAGTATGGGCATGATGCTTGAAACTTCTTCCACGCGATTATTTACAGAAAAGGGCGAAGTGCATTTTGGCAGCCCCGATAAAGATCCAGCTGTACGTTTACGAACAATCGAAGACGCCGGTCGTCTTTCTATTCCATTTACCACCGGACTTCTCATCGGCATTGGTGAAACGTTAGGTGAGCGTGCAGAGTCACTCTTAAAGCTAGCTGAACTCGCTAAGCGTTACGGACATATTCAAGAAATCATTATTCAGAATTTCAGAGCCAAAGAAGATACTGCGATGCGCAATGCGCCAGATGCAGATCAGCAGGAATATCTGGCTGCAATAGCGGTGGCACGACTTGTCTTCGGACCGCGAATGAGAATTCAAGCTCCACCAAATTTGTCTGAGCCGGAAGAGTTCGCTTCTTTAATTGCTGCTGGCATTGATGACTGGGGTGGTGTTTCGCCTGTAACGCTTGATCACGTCAATCCGGAAAGACCATGGCCACAAATCGAACTATTGGCTGCGCAAAGTCTCACATCTGGTTTCGAACTCAAACCAAGGCTGACTATTTATCCGGAGTATCTGAAGTCACCAGTACGTTGGATAGATCCCAAGGTCCAAGCGCATATTTCAGCGCTAGCCCAACCTGATGGTTTAGCCATCCCTGGTAACTCTCCCGTGGGAAGACCTTGGCAGGAAGTGAGCCAAAGTCTCACCAGCATCGGGCGCACAGATTTGGGGGATTCAATTGATACCCAAGGAAGAGAATCACAGCAACGTAGCGATTTTGATTCTGTTTACGGAAACTGGGAGAGCATTGCTGGGCAACTTTCCTCGCTAGATACTTTCACATCCCCAGCAGCTAACGGTTCGTTCATATCTGCACTCTCCAAAGTTGTAGATAATCCACGTTCCATCACGCGTGATGAGGCGCTCACCTTGTTTGCTGCAGATGGAGTTGAACTCGAATTACTGGTCGCCGCGGCAAATGAGAAGCGATCAGAATTAGTGGGAGACGACGTTACATATATTGTGAACAGAAATATCAACTTCACAAATGTTTGTTATACAGGCTGCAGATTCTGTGCATTTGCACAACGTAAGACCGATGCGGATTCGTATCTCTTATCCATCGACGAAATTAAATCGCGAGTTGAAGAGGCTTGGGCGCTAGGCGCCAACGAAGTCTGTATGCAAGCCGGTATCCACCCTGATCTTCCAGGCGATACTTACTTCGATGTGGCTCGTGCCGTGAAAGCAGTAGCACCAGAAATGCATATCCATGCATTTTCACCCATGGAAATCTTCAGTGGCTCTATCAAAATGGGTATCTCTTATCGTGAATGGCTCACGGAGGCCAAGAATGCTGGGCTAGGAACGATTCCAGGAACGGCTGCCGAAATTCTTGACGACGAGATTCGTTGGATTCTCACCAAGGGAAAATTGCCAGCAAAGGCATGGCTCGAAATTGTCCGTGAAGCACATTTACTCGGGATCAAGTCATCGGCCACCATGATGTATGGCCACGTAGATAATGAATCTCACTGGTATGACCACATGATCACGATTAGAAATCTTCAAGATGAAACGGGCGGCTTCACAGAATTTGTTCCGCTACCTTTTGTTCATTATTCATCACCCATATATCTCGCTGGTATCGCAAGACCTGGACCAACTATTCGTGAGAATAGGGTTGTCCACGCCATGGCGAGATTATTGCTAGCTGGCTCGATCAATAATATTCAATGCTCTTGGGTGAAACTTGGGCTCAACGGACCCGATGGAGTGCTCTCGCTTCTAGATGGCGGAGTCAACGACATCGGTGGCACTCTGATGGAAGAGACCATTAGTCGTATGGCCGGAAGTACCAATGGATCTATGCGAACCGTAAAAGAACTTGAAGAGATTGCCCAATTAGCGGGTCGTCCATCACGCCCGCGTACGACGATCTACGGCCAAGTCTCCGCGGAAAGAAAGTTAGTCGCGGATCTCGCCGATGCCCGGCAAATTTTTTCAGGTTCGATGTAGCGTCGTTAAGCGTCGCTCTGGGAGCGATGGTGGCGACCGCGCACGATGAGGGCGAGAGTTGCCAGGAGTGAACTAAGAATCGCACCGAAGAGAAGCGCGCTGGCTGCACTGTTATAAGAGGAACTCGGTAATGAAATCTGGCTCACCAAAAGCGCGACTGAGAATCCAATTCCAGCAAGAATTCCAACTGCGGTGATATCCCACCAAGAAATCTCTGAATTGAGTTCGGCTTTGGTGTATCGAGCGATAAGCCATGCGCCACCCACGATTCCGATTGGTTTACCTACGACACGAGCAATCACAATTGCTCGCGAAAGTGGATCGGATGGTAGTGAACTGAGAGAGTCGAAGCCAAATGAAATTCCGATGGCGGTGAAAGCGAAGAGCGGGAGTGCGAATCCCACAGAGAGCGGTTGGAAGAAGGATTCTGCACTTTCTACGTTGCTACGCTGTTCACCTATTGTATGTGGGTTAGTAAGTAGCCCAATAGCAACTCCGGCCACGGTGGCATGAATTCCGCTTCGGTACATCGCATACCAAGCGATCACCGCAATCGGTACTCCGATCCAAGCGGGACACTTTCGAGAGTGTTGGAGAATTCCATAGAGTGCTAGGGCTGCAATTGCAGTAAGCAAAGCAACCCAAGCAATACTGGCGGAATAGAAGAAGGCGATGATGATGATGGCGCCCAGATCATCTGCAATCGCAAGAGTCAGCAGGAATGCCCGAAGTGGTGAGGGGATTCCGCGGCCAGCGACTGCTAGCAACGTCAAACAGAATGCCAGGTCGGTGGCGGTAGGAATCGCCCACGCTGATCGGTGTTCAGGGCCAGCGAGCGCCACAAAAATCAGAGCGGGAACGAGCATTCCAATTCCAGCTGCAGAAATTGGAAGAAGTGCTGTTCGAAGGGTTTGTAAACTTCCCGAAGTAAATTCGCGCCTTAACTCCAGCCCAGCCACCAAGAAGAAGATCGCCAGCAAACCTTCAGAAGCCCACTCCGCCACGCTTAAGTTGAGTGCTGACATTCCAAAATGGAAATCAAGGAACGAGCGATAACCATCGCGCAAGCCAGAGTTTGCAGATATCAAAGCCGCAACCACTGCAATGAGGAGAAGTGAACCACCCACAGTTTCGCGCGCTAGGAAGCGGGTGACCCAACGTTGCTCTCGCAGCGAAGGCGTCTGGAAAAGCTTCGCCATCCTAATCCTCGCTAGATGAATTCATACCTTGCGAAATCATCGCCATCACGTTTGGATCGGCGAGTGTGGTGGCGTCTCCCACCGCACGGTGATCAGCCACATCACGAAGCAAGCGACGCATGATTTTTCCGCTTCGAGTTTTGGGCAACTCCGCCACCACCAAGATCTGACGTGGACGGGCGATGGGTCCGATCTCCTTACCTACATGGGCTCGTAGTTCTTGTACGAGCTCTTCGCCGTTGGCGCCTTCGATACCACCCCGCAAAATGACGAATGCCACAATCCCTTGGCCAGTCATATCATCGTTGGCACCAACAACAGCAGCTTCAGCAACCATGACGTGAGAGACGAGAGCAGACTCAACTTCTGTGGTGGAGATGCGGTGACCAGAAATGTTCATGACGTCATCGACTCGGCCAAGTAACCACATGGCGCCATCCTCATCGAGTTTGGCACCATCGCCGGCGAAGTAAATACCTTCGTAGCGCGACCAATAGGTCTCTTTGTACCGCTCTGGCTCGCCCCAAATTCCCCGGAGCATCGCGGGCCAGGGTTTATCGAGAATGAGATAGCCACCGTTTCCACGTTCCACCGGCACTGCGTTGTCATCAACGACCTTTGCGCTAATTCCAGGAAGTGGTCCCATCGCAGAACCTGGCTTTGTCGCGGTAACGCCAGGAAGCGGAGAAATCATCATGCCGCCAGTTTCTGTCTGCCACCAGGTGTCGATAATGGGGCACTTGTTCTTGCCGATCACTTCGCGGTACCACATCCATGCTTCAGGATTGATGGGTTCGCCGACGGAACCTAGGAGGCGAAGTGAAGAAAGATCATGCGACGCAGGAATATCGTCACCCCACTTCATCCATGTGCGGATCAAAGTAGGCGCGGTATAGAGAATGGTGACGCGGTACTTCTCGATGATCTCCCACATGCGATGCTTGCTCGGAGTATCGGGCGTTCCTTCGTACATCACCTGCGTGGCGCAATTAGCCAGCGGTCCGTAGACCACGTATGAGTGTCCGGTAACCCAGCCAACATCTGCGGTACACCAGAAAACATCGGTCTCTGGTTTGAGATCGAAGACCATCTTCGCGGTGTAAGCCACTTGCGTGATGTAACCACCAGTGGTGTGCAGGATTCCCTTAGGTTTTGCGGTGGTTCCGGATGTGTAAAGAATGAAGAGAGGATGCTCACTATCGTGTGCAACTGCTATATGTTCTGTGCTTTGGCGCGAAACTATTTCGTGCCACCACACATCGCGACTGCCTTCCCAGGCAACTTCTTGGCCAGTACGGCGCACAACAAGTACGTTCTTGACGTTGTGTTGACCCTCGAGCGCCTCATCTACAGCTGGCTTGAGCGCGGCCGCAGTGCCTTTGCGGAATCCGCCGTCGGCGGTGATTACTAATGTGGCATCTGCATCTTGAATGCGTGCAAGGAGTGCTTCTGATGAGAAGCCGCCAAAGACCACAGAGTGGAGTGCGCCGAGGCGGGCGCATGCCAGCATGGCAATTGCAGCTTCTGGAATCATTGGCATGTAAATGGCGACGCGATCGCCCTTCTTGACCCCGAGCTCGATCAGCGCATTTGTTGTTTGTTTTACCTCGGTGAGTAATTGCGCATAAGTAATGGTGCGAGTGTCACCGGGTTCACCTTCAAAGTGGAATGCCACGCGATTACCCCGGCCAGCGTCTACATGTCGATCTAAGCAATTGACCGTAATATTTATTTCTCCACCAAGAAACCACTTTGCGAAGGGTAAGTCCCACTCAAGGACGGTATGCCAGGGCTTGGCCCACTCGAGTTCGTGCGCTTGGCGTTCCCAGAAAGCGAGTCTGTCCGCTTCAGCTTCGTCGTAGAGCGAGGCTTTTCCGTTTGCCGCAGCCGCAAATGCGGCAGGCGGCGTGAAGGAGCGCGACTCGTAAGAGAGGCTGGAGAGGGTTTGTTCGTCAGACACGTTAACTCCCGGGAGGTTCCAAATGGTGGGTACTGCTCAGAGCCAGATTAGTCGCTCAAGTGCGGGGAGTACCAGAGTCGGCTCTAGGCTTACCGGGTGTCCATTACTCTCGCCATCGAATCTCTTCCCGGAATCACGCCGGTATTAAAAGAGGCACTGGCGACATTGGATCTGGTTCGCGGACACCGGGTGCACCGTAGACATAAAGGTGAATTCGTCTCTGCGACCTGGGCAGCAAGTGCACGATCATTGGTCGAATTCACAGGTTGCTCATCTGCTGCCGCGCTCTCGCTCATTGATGCGGCGGCCGGCGTAGGAATCGCTCGAGAGCCGCAGCGTGCGCTAGCTGCGCTCCACGTGATTGCGACTAGTGAAGATTCCACCATGGAGCGTGGGACCCCGCGGCCAGAAGTCTCACCAGATCGATTGATTGCATTGAACGAAATTCTCGTCGCCGAAGGGTCCAGTGTTGTGGTGGCCGCACTCTTAATTGCTGAGGTAGAGAGTATGCCGCTCTTTGCGAGTCGAAATACTGAGGTCGCCCTCGTGGGTGCACGAGCGCTTTTAATTGAACGTGGCGCAGATCCGGATGGCATCGCATCTCTAGAACGAGGTATCGCACTGCTAGGGAGTCCTTCGTATCTACTAGCCCTCAAGCGATACGAGGAAGGCACAGAAGAGGCATTGATGAGTTGGCTTACTTATATTTCGAAAGCTATCGAAGTGGGTGCGCAATCTGCCTTTGAAATCGCAGATGCCATTCAGGAAGGCAAGTCAAAGTAAACACAGTTGAGGTCATTACGAAGTAGGGGTACGAACCTTTTTCTTACGCACTCCTTGTGCTACCGCAAGTATTCCCATAATTGCTACTCCGGCCCCAGCAATAACAAGTGATTTTTTTGGCACGGATTCGAGACGATCTTGAAGTGAGATCGGCTCCTTAAAGGTAAGAACCTTCCAACCCTTCTCGATAGCCAGTCGGCGTAATTCCTTATCCGGATTAACGGCATGCGCTTTTCCAACGCACGAAAGCATCGGAACATCCGTCATTGAGTCAGAATATGCAAATGATTTTGCTAAGTCGATATTGTTCTTTGACGCAAATTGTATGATGGCATCTGCCTTAGCTTGGCCGAATGCGTAGTACTCAATCTCGCCAGTGTATTTTCCATCTTCTGAATGCATGCGCGTAGCGATCACGGACTTGACTCCGAGCAGCGCGGCGATAGGTCGTACTACTTCTTCGCCGGAAGAAGAAACGATGACCACTTCATGTCCCGCGTCCTGATGATCTTCAATGAGATCGAGAGCTTCTTCAAAGATGATTGGCTCGATCAATTTATGAAGTGTTTCGTTGACGATCTCCTTCACTTCATCAATCGGCCAGCCCGCAACCATATCCGAGAGCTGCGCCCGTAATTTCTCGGTCTTATCTTGGTCGGTACTCGATGTCGAGAAGAGTAACTGTGAATAAACACTTTTCAACAAAGTTTTCTTTGACATGAGCCCAGCACGCGCGAAAGGCGTAGCAAAAGCCAGCACCGAAGATCTTGCAATGATGGTTTTGTCGAGGTCAAAGAAGGCGCCCTGACGATAAGTAGTTTCGCTCTCAGCAGGTGACATGTAGTGATCGTAGAGGGAGAACTCCGGTGAGTTAAGCGGAACGGAAACTTTTACACGTGTCGCGACCTTGTCCACAGTCATTTCACCAGCCGTTCACTTTCCCACTTGCACAGGGATTATCTCTTCCACTCCACGACCGGTGGGGTCAACCAATTAAGAAATGAGGAGAGATGAAATCTCTTTTTCCAACGAAAGTGCTGTCGCGCGCAAAAGGTGAGGGTGGATTTCTGCCATTCATCGGTTTCCTAGCGTTAGCCTCACCGGCTGTCTGCACGGTGGGTAGCGTGATTTATAAGATCTTTACTTCCCCCACCGCGCTTTCGTATCTCGACTTCGCCATCACCAAGCTCTATCACTGGTTCCTTCGTTGAAAGCCGGGCGCACCGCCATCGCAATTTCACTCGCAGTACTCATCTTGGCTGGTGGGGGAGTGGCAACTTCATGGGCGGTGAGTTACTCCCAAGCCAGTACCGCGATGCAAGAAGCGAGTGATGCGATGTCCCACCTTCAAACCTTTGAGATCGTGGCCGCCGATCTACGTGCAAGCTTGCCTTCGGCCCGACTAGTCAGGTGCAGTGACGGCAAAATTGATGAAATCCATCTGATCGCTCCCACTCCTTGGCCTCACCTCACCGGGGCCAATTTTCAGTTCAAAGCAGTGGCTACTAGGACAAATGGGACAGAATCTAGAGATTCACATCGCTGATGTGGTGAAAGCGACCTGGTTGGGGGCTCTGCGCTGTGCGGCGCGGGGCCCCCAGACCCGTAGAATTCGGTAGTTCCTGCGCTGGTCACTGACCGCGCCTATCCCGACCCTATGGAGGACGTATGTCCAAGACCCACCTCATTGCCGAGGGGGCCGCTATTCAACTCACGGGCATGAACCTGGTCTTCGTCGTAATCGTTATGGCGGTTTCGCTCGCAGCCCTTGTTGTTGCCTACG
>WLIL01000005.1 GCA_009702245.1 Actinomycetota bacterium | reverse complement strand
GTTCGCGTTGTTGCACTCTCTGGTGGATACGCCCGAGAGCTCGCAAATGAGATGCTGGCAAATAATGCCGGGGTAATTGCAAGTTTCTCACGTGCACTCACTGAGGGTCTTTCTGCACAACAAAGTGATGCAGAATTTGATGCTTCACTTAATTCTGCGGTGCAATCAATTTACGACGCCTCAATCAAATAACTTAAAGAGATCCTAAGAAGTCGGGATTGTCATCTGGCGGAAGAATTCGCGGACGGCGGGTGCGCAATTGACGTGGTTTTCCGGCAATGAACCAGGCGATCGAGCCGACAAGTTGGAAGACAATGATGAGGACGAGCCATGCCCACTTAGGAAGGTTGCGAATCTTCTCCTGGTCGCTTTGGGCACAATTGAGCAACGCGTAGATGGTCAATCCAAGCGATAAGAGGATGGGCAGGACTCGTAGCATGTTCTTATCTTACGAAATTATGCACTGACCGCTAACCCAAAGGCTAGAAAGATCGAAAAGGCGAGTTGCGTCTTGCCCGTAGCCGCAAGAACTGGCAAGAGGTCCATGCCTTTCGCTCCCGCCCTGATCGCCTTCAAAGGTTCAATGACGAAGATTCCAGAAGTGAGCGCGATAACCGCTCCTGCGCGCCACCCGGCAAGGAGGGCAATCGAGAGGAAAGAGACGAAGAGAGCAATTTGATAGAGGATTCTCGTTTTTTGATCTCCAAGCCTTACCGCCAAAGTCTCTTTTCCGACCTGGGCATCGCGCGGCAGGTCACGCAGGTTATTGGTGAGTAGGAGCGCACAAGCCAGGCTTCCCATTGGAATTGCGGCGATAAAACTGATGAGATTCACGCGCTCAGTTTGTACGAAATAAGTTCCCACAACTGCCACAAATCCGAAAAAGATAAAAACGCTCACTTCGCCCCAACCGCGGTAACCGTAAGGCTTCTTGCCACCGGTGTATCCCCAGGCCGCAAGGATTGAAAGCGCACCAACAAGAATGAGCCATGGGGTGGTGAGCAAGGCGAGCCAGAGACCAGCTAGGGCGCCGATGAAGAAGAAGAGAAAAGCTACGTTGCGCACATGTGTAGCCGAAACTTGGCCACTACCCACTAGCCGTAGGGGACCGACTCGCTTGCTGTCACTTCCTCGGATTCCGTCGCTGTAATCGTTTGCAAAATTGACACCGATTTGAAGTGCAAGCGCCACTACGAGAGCCAAGAGCGCGCGGCCAGGGATGACGAATGGCGCAGCTGCGCCAGTTCCCACTAATACAGGAGCAATAGCTGCTGGCAATGTGCGTGGTCGTGAGCCTAGAATCCAAAGTTTTGCTTGTGACATTTTCAGATCCTAAATCTCTTCGGTCATTGGTAGGCCCCTGAGGGTATCGCGATCTGGTTTGCCAATTCCACGTAAAGGCATTTCAGCAAGGAGAATTAGTGCACGCGGAGCTGATGATCGAGGGAAGATTTCCGCGACGTGATCACGTATTGAACTGAGTGTAATCGAGTTACCTCCCACTACTGCACAGACGACTTCTTCACCCCATTCAGCACTTTTACGGGTGAATAAGTGCACATCCAAAACACCAGACAGTGATCTAATGCGCTCCTCGATTGCGCCAATCAGAATCTTCTCGCCACCAGAAATCACTACTTCATCAGCACGACCAAGGATTTCGAGTCGTCCGTCATCTTCCCATCGGCCGATATCTTGGGTGAGAAAGCCGCCATCTTGAAATCCGCTCGAATCGTCTAGATATCCAAGCGCAATTTGCGGCCCACTGATAAATATTTGCTGCGCACTATCAATTAATATCTTCACACCAGGAAGAGGTGTGCCGTTGTAAACACAACCTCCTGCGGTTTCACTCATTCCGTAAGTGGTGATTACATTAATCCCAGCTGCCTGTGCTTCGTTAATTAATTTTCTTTCACTCGGCCCACCGCCGACCAGCACCGCTTTGGCATTTATCAGTGCAGCAAGTGATTCATCACCTTGAAGGGCGCGGAAGAGTTGTGTAGGTACGACCGCCTGATACTCCCCATCGTCGGAAAGTTCTGATTCAAGGAGCAACGAACGAACGATCACCATGAGGCCGGCGATGTGGGTGAGTGGCAAACGTAGGCTCCAGCGCTCACCGGGTTTCGCCGCTACGGCGGTGTGTGTAGCCCGCGCGCTTGCCAGCAAGGTCGCTGCGCTATGCAAAACGTATTTAGCGCTTCCCGTACTACCGCTGGTGGCCACCACCAATGCCACCTCGCTGGGGACGTGTAGGCGATCGGCTGGCCAATTCGTCTTTTCCAGAACCAGTAGTGGGGGGCCAGCAGCAAAGAGGGCAGATTTGAGCGCAGCGGTGATCTCGGCGAGTTGATTTGGCGCGAAGATCACAACTTCCCGAAGAGACGGCTTGGCACTCACGGCTCTAGGCTATCTCTCGTGAGTAAGCCAATTAAGCGCACCAGCGTGAGCCGTGAAATTCCTTCTTGGGTCCATGAAGGAGATTTCACCGATATCACCTACGAAGTTGCCGAGGGCATGGCGAAAATTACGATCAATCGTCCCGAGGTGCATAACGCATTCCGGCCCCAAACCCTCTTCGAACTTGCCGAAGCCTTCAATATGGCCCGTGATGACGATTCTGTCGGAGTGATCATCTTCACAGGTGCCGGAGACGAAGCATTCTGCTCGGGTGGCGATATTCGGATTCGCGGAAACGATGGATACCTGGGGGAAGACAAACTCTCCAAGAAGGGCGTGGGTCGACTCAACGTTCTTGATCTACAAATACAGATACGCCGCACACCCAAGCCGGTTGTAGCGATGGTCGCGGGGTGGGTTATTGGTGGTGGCCACGTGCTCCATGTGGTTTGTGACCTCACCATCGCGGCAGATAACGCGAAGTTTGGACAAACGGGTCCGATGGTCGGTTCCTTTGATGGTGGTTTTGGGTCGGGATTACTTGCACGCCACGTAGGACAGAAAAAGGCTCGAGAGATTTGGTTCCTCTGTCGCCAATACGATGCCCAAGAGGCCCTTGATATGGGTCTTATCAACACCGTCGTGCCACTTGCGGAGTTAGAAGCTGAGACGGTGCAGTGGGCACGTGAAATGTTGCAGCACTCTCCTATGGCACTTCGTCTACTCAAGGCTTCGATGAATGCCGCCGACGATGGTTTGGCCGGTATTCAACAATTAGCCGGTGATGCCACGTTGCTCTTCTACTTAACTGAAGAAGGGCAAGAGGGTCGCGATGCATATAAAGAGAAGCGCGAACCACGATTTGATCGTTTCCCTCGACGTCCGTGAGCCTTCCATCACTTGCTGAGCTCTCTGATTCACTTCGCGTTGTAGCGATACCGCTGAAGCAGAAGTTCCGTGGGATTACGACTCGTGAAGTTGCGCTTTTCGAAGGCCCTCACGGGTGGGGTGAGTTCTCTCCCTTTCTGGAATATGGCGTTGAAGAATCGAGCAGGTGGTTAGAGGCGGGGATTGAAGCCGCCTTCGATGGTTGGCCAGCGCCCAAGCGAGATGTTATCGAGATTAATGCCACCATTCCCGACGGAACTCCAGAAGAAGCAGTTGTAGCACTTTCATACTTTCAAGGTTGTCTAAGTGCAAAAATTAAGGTGGCTGGTGCGCATGCCTCGCTCGACACGGCTCGACTTGTTGCAGTTGAAAGAGCGCTCGGTGACTCTGGCAAGATTCGAATTGATGCAAATGGTTCTTGGAGTGTTGACGAAGCATTGAAGCAGATCACCACTTTATACGAAGTTTTAGGAAACACTCTTGAATATGTTGAACAACCATGCGCAACCGTTCGCGAAATAGCACAAGTTCACGAGAAGCTTTCAGTGCCGGTGCCGTTAGCGATTGACGAAGGGATTAGAAAAGAGGGATTTACGCGCGACCTCTCCGATATTGCTGATGTGGCAATTCTCAAAGTGGCCCCAATGGGGGGAGTGAAGAACGCCCTACATATTGCTAAAGAACTCGATATGCCGATCGTGGTTTCTAGTGCACTTGAAACGAGTATCGGGATGCGTGCTGGCCTTGCTTTAGCCGCGGCACTTCCGAACCTGCTCGGAGCCTGCGGGTTAGGAACCGTCGATCTTCTCGGAGGAGATGTGATTTCCCATTCGCTGGTAGCTGAAAATGGTGCCATTTCTCTTCGAGATGTGGCGCCCTCACTTGAACTGCTTGATCGCTGGGCGGCGCCTTCCGATCGGATCGAATGGTGGCAGAATCGCCTCACGATGACTTTTGAGTTTTTGGAGAGTCGATGAACGACTCGACTTTGCAGGCCGAAGCGCTCGCGGACGCGCTCTATTCAGTCGGTGTGCGAGACGTCGTGATCGCACCTGGTTCACGTAGTGCGCCGTTGGCACTCGCGCTGGCACGACGTAATCAATTCAATCGGCATGTACATATTGATGAGCGCTCTGCTGGTTTTGTCGCCCTGGGAATCAGTAAAGCTAGCGGACGGCCAGTAGCCACCGTCTGCACCAGCGGAACTGCGACCGCAAATTTTCACCCCGCTCTCCTGGAAGCTTCACACAGCGATGTTCCATTAATAGTGATTACTGCGGACCGCCCCAGCGAGCTCCAAGGAATTGGCTCAAATCAAACTACCAACCAATCTCAATTATTTGGAACCGCAGCTCGTCATTTTGTTGCAATTGAAGCAGGGGATTCACTCTCCTGGCTGGAAGATTTTCCTAAAATCTTTGATGGTCTCGATGGACCCGTGCATATCAATATTGCATTTCGCGAACCGCTCCTTCCAGAAGATAGCAATTCCATACCTGTGACTTCAGTGATCCCAGCTTTTGAAGTGAGCACACAGGCCGAAAAGATGGCGCCGGCTCTCTCCGAGTTAGGTATCACCTCGGGTCAACGTGGGGTGGTGGTTGTCGGACACGGGTTAGGAACTTTCTCTCGCCAGGAAATTTCAGCATGGTCCACGCGACTGGGTTGGCCGGTAGTCGCGGAAGATCCGCTAAGTCATTCAGCGGCTATCCAACATGCTTCGTTACTCGTAGGCACAACATTTGCAAGTGAAAAGTTGCAACCTGAAGTGGCTTTAGTAATCGGAAAGATTGGACTGTCGAGGTCCGTCATGGCATTGCTCACTCGCACGTCGCGAGTAATCGGAATTGATTCTCATCACGAGGTGTCGAACCCCTTACGTAAAAATGACGTGCAACTAGCGGCGCTTCCTCGCGTTGATGTCGATGCTGATCCGAATTGGCTTAAGGCTTGGCATCAAGCGAGCGCTAAAGTCGCTGGCGCTCTTGCTTTGCCCACTTGGTCTGAACAAAACTTGGCGGCTATTTTCGCTCGATCACTACCGAGTGGCAGCTCGCTCTTCATCGGATCGAGTCGCCCCATTCGCGATATTGAAGCCTTTGCAGCGCCTCGTGCCGACATCGAGGTATTTGGAAATCGCGGGCTGGCTGGAATCGATGGCAATACTTCTACCGCTATTGGGATTTCCCGAGTAAGGCCAGGAAGAACCTTTGCTTATCTTGGGGATATTGCTTTCTTGCACGATGTAAATGCCCTCCTTAACGATGCGCCTAATCTCACCGTGGTTGTTGTAGATAACAACGGTGGTGGCATCTTCTCTACTTTGCCTCAACGGGGAGTTGATCATTTCGAGGAAGTTTTTGGAACTCCACATGATCGTGATCTCACGGCGATTGCCGCTGGCTTCGGGATTCATGTCACTCGAGTGGGGAGCCTTCGAGAATTTGAGCTGGCGCTCTCTAAAGAGCACGCTGCTCTCAATGTGATCGTGGCAACAATGCCGAGCAGAGATGCCAGCGCAGATAATCTTAAGAGCGCAATTGCAGCTGCTGAAAAGGCACTTGCAGTATGAGTAGATCTTTTCTCTTTCTCCACGGATGGCGAAACCTACGACCAGCGGGGCATTGGCAATATCAGACGGCGATGCACCTAGCGGCCAGGGGAGAAATTGTTGAGTATCCGTCGATGCCCATGCCTGATACCCCGCAACTCGACGAATGGCTCAGCGTTTTTGAATCCTCATGGAAGCGAATGAAAGGTGAGCGCATCGTCGTGGCACATTCACTCGGGACCACGCTTTGGTTTCATGCGGCTGCGCGTGGTTTTGTTGCGGATCGCGTCCTTCTTGTGGCTCCAGCTGGACCAACTTTTTTGAAAGAAGAAAAGCTAGTCTCCTCATTTGATTCGCTACCTCCAAAACTCGCCGATCCGAAATGGCGTGTGGTGTGCAGCGATGTTGATCCTTTTTGCATTGAAGGTGCAGTGAATTGGCTATCACCAGAAGATTTCGATCTGATTCCTGGCGGAGGCCATCTAGCGCTTTCTGATGGCTATGGAAATTGGCCATCACTCTTGCAATGGTGTGTAGAACCACAAACTAGAATCGTAGAACGCTAGGACTCGAGCGCATCTCGCATAGGAACAAGTTTTGCTTGGCTTTCAGCGAGTTCATCCTGCGGAACAGAACCTGCCACAATTCCACACCCGGCGAAGAGACGAACCTTGCGGGCATCTTTAGCGTCGATCTCGGCGCACCGAAGTGCGATGCCCCACTCGCCGTCGCCGCGCGCATCTATCCATCCGACTGGTCCGGAGTAGCGCCCACGCTTCATCACTTCATACTCGTTGATGAGTTTTTTTGCCTTCTCTCGAGGAGTTCCACACACCGCGGCGGTGGGATGGAGAGCGTCAACTAGTGAAAGAGCATTGGTAACTGCCATTGAATCAGAGACAACTCCCGTGACATCGGTAGCTAAGTGCATCACGTTCGCTAAGTGCAAGACAAAGGGAGCGTCGGGAACGTTTATCGAAGAGCAGAAGGGTTCGAGAGCATCAGCTACAGAGCGAACCGCGTAATCGTGTTCTTCCAGATCCTTAGACGATCGGGCAAGGGATGCAGCAAGTGCTAAATCTCTTTGATCATCACCTGTGCGTCGAATCGTTCCAGCAAGTACGCGAGATGTGACGAGACCTTTTGTGAGGCGGACTAAGAGCTCGGGAGTTGCGCCGACCAATCCATCGACTGCAAAGACCCAGGTATTTGGATACTTTTCTGCAAGTTTTTCCATTACTACTCGCGCGTCGATTGGTTCCTCTGAGGTTGCGGTGACATCGCGAGCAAGCACAACTTTGTCTAATTCTCCTGCAGTGATGCGCACAATCGCGTGACCTACGGCAGCTTCCCATTCGCTTGCCGAGAGGCTTCCCTCACCCCAAGAGAGTGGTGAGCTTTTTCGTGTGGGTAGTAATTCGTGATTGAGCGGTGCGGGCGCGCCAATTCGGGTTATCCAAGAAGTATTCCCACGCTTTCCGACAACCACCCGCGGAATTATAAAGACGGAATCTTCGGCTTCGTCAAACGAGAATGAACCGAAAGCGATGGGACCACTTCCAGGGACGCGAATATGGTCATTGATGCGAAAACCTTTGAGTTGTTCTCGCCACCATTGCGCCGCATCTTCAAAACGGCTGGCGCCCGAGAAGTGCACTTTTGCAAATTCCCCATATCCAATAACGCCTTCACCATTACGTACCCAGGTAAGTGGGGAGGCATTGGGGAGCAGCGAGATGAGTTCGCCGGTGCCTTCGAATACGACGCTTTCAACATCGATGCGAGAAAGTGGAGCATCCATATTGGCTATTTTGTGCGCAACCGAGCCAGCACTGCCCAAATTCCAGGAAGCAGCGTGCCAGCTAGCGCTATTTTGATTCCTTCAACTCCGAGGAACTTCACGCAGCCATTGTAGAAAGCGTCGCCTAAACCCATGCGATAACTTGCAGCGAGCATCAATACTCCGGGAATGAAAATCAATGCTTCACCAATGAGCATCTGCAGCAATGCAGTGGGGACTTTGCTATCCCACTTGCGTTCGGCCAAGTATCCGACCGCAAAAGATGCAAGCAACATGCCGAAGAGGTAACCACCCGTGGGTCCAAAGAGCACAGCAAATCCACTGTTGCCCTGACTAAAGATTGGCGCGCCGAGTGCGCCAATGAGTAAGTAGGCACCGAGAGTAGAAACTCCAAGTGCTGCCCCATACGAGGTGCCAATAAGAAGCATGCCGAACGTTTGCCCCGTAATGGGAACTGGCCAGCCAGCTGGTTGGATCGCTACTTGCGCCATCGCCGCCATAAAGCCCACTCCAACGGTGATGAGAATCGTGTTGGTCAGGCTCTGCGAAAGACGAGCCGTGCGTGGAATGAGTGCCAGCCGGAGCGGATGGGCAAGGGTGGTCATCGATCCTCCGTAGTAAATGTGAGTGAGCGCTTACAAGAGCGTAGCCGACTGGCAGCAGATGAGTCAGATAGGAGATGATTACGCCATGAGTCGCGCCCACCTGGATAAGTCACCGAACGAAGTGGCATCGATGTTTGATCAGGTCGCCAAGGCATATGACTTCACCAATGACCTTCTCTCATTGGGCCAGACTCGAAGGTGGCGCAAGGTGGTGCAATCTGCCATCGAACCCAAGGCGGGTGAGTACATTCTAGATCTGGCTGCCGGCACCGGTTCTTCTTCGTTGCCGCTTGCATTAGCCGGTGCCACTGTGATCCCCTGCGATTTTTCCATCGGGATGTTGGAGGTGGGCAAGAAGCGTCAGCGTGGCTCTGCGATCGAGTGGGGATTCACTGCGGGCGATGCTCTCAAGTTACCTTTCTCGGATAAGTCATTTGACGTGGTCACTATTTCTTTTGGCCTGCGAAACGTTTCAAATGTTGATACGGCGCTCAAAGAAATGTTGCGTGTTACAAAGCCTGGCGGACGGTTAGTTGTTTGTGAGTTCTCGCACCCGACCTGGCGACCATTCCACACTCTGTATAATGAATACCTGATGAAGGCGCTACCTTCCATCGCCCGGAAGACTTCTTCAAATCCTGACGCATATGTTTATCTCGCAGAATCCATTCGCGCATGGCCTCATCAACACGAATTAGCTGATCAGATCGAAGATGCCGGCTGGGAAAGTGCCCAATGGCGCGATCTCACTTGTGGAATTGTGGCGATCCATCGGGCAACTCGTTCTGCAGAAAGCTTAATAAACCAATAGATTTCTCTCATTGATCGATAGCAAGGAGCAGTATGAGTAAGCCGGAAAACGATGCAGATGTCATCGTTGTTGGCGCAGGTCCTGGTGGTTCAGCCACAGCCGCTCATTTGGCGCGCGCAGGCGTAAAGACTTTGCTTCTTGAAAAAACAGAGTTTCCTCGCGAAAAAGTTTGTGGTGATGGGCTCACACCTCGTGCCGTAAAAGAATTGTTGGCGCTCGACATTGATCTTACGACGCAAGGTTGGATTAAGAACAAGGGCTTACGCATTATCGGAGGCGGTCATCGACTAGAGCTTCCATGGCCTGAACTCTCGGTCTTTCCTGATTATGGATTGGTACGTACTCGCGCCGATCTTGATCAAATTTTGGCGCAAAAAGCAGTGGCAGTTGGCGCAGATCTGCGTGAATCAACTTCAGTGACCGGTCCCGTGATGGAGCAAGATCGCATAGTGGGCGTCACCACCAAGAACGCGGCAGGTGAAGAGCGCACTTATCGCGCTCCAATCGTGGTGGCTGCTGATGGCAATTCGTCGCGACTTTCACTCTCGATGGGACTGACTAAGCGAGATGATCGCCCCCTGGGTGTGGCTGTTCGAACCTACTTCCGTTCACCTCGCCATGAAGACGATTGGCTGGAGTCTTGGCTTGAACTCTGGGATCAGGATCGCCTCCTACCCGGGTATGGGTGGGTCTTTGGCGTAGGTGATGGCACCAGCAACGTCGGGCTTGGCATTTTGAACTCATCTCCAGCCTTTGCCAACGTGGATTACCGAGCGCTGCTGATGCGGTGGGCGGATTCCATGCCCAAGGAGTGGGGATATGTACCGGAGGAGATGGTGGGTCCTATTCGCGGCGCTGCCCTGCCAATGGGCTTTAACCGAACGCCACATTTCCATCAGGGAATGCTCCTGGTGGGCGATGCCGGTGGCATGGTCAATCCATTTAATGGTGAAGGTATCGCATATGCTATGGAATCGGGACGAATCGCCGCAGAAACCATCGCTGAGGCGCTGGCAAGTGGCCGGGATCAGGCTCGAGATCTCCGACTGGCGACCTACCCCACGCGGCTAAAGAGCGAGTGGGGCGGCTATTACACGCTTGGCCGGGTCTTCGTAAAGTTAATTGGAAACGACCGAGTGATGAAGGTTGCTGCCCAAAAGGGCTTAGCCCACCCCACATTGATGAAGTTCACCCTCAAGCTCCTCGCCAACCTCTCAGAGCCCAAAGGCGGAGATGTGGCCGATCGCCTCATCAGTGCACTCACCCGGATAGCACCAGCGGCATAATTCGTCGGTGTTATCTCGCTCACTTGAGCGTGAGTGACTGGCGTCACCTCGCAAGGATCTGTGCGCTTTCGCCCCTAAGATTGCTTCGTGCGCACGAGAGATATTAAGCGATGAACCCATACGTACCGATTCTCACTATCGGCGCCATCGGTTTTGGCTTTGCCGCCTTCTCTATTGTCGCTGCAGCAGTCACGGGACCCAAGCGCTACAACCGCGCAAAGCTAGATGCTTATGAGTGTGGAATTGAACCATCACCGCAAGCTGCCGGTGGTGGACGTTTTCCCATCAAGTACTTCCTTACTGCGATGCTCTTCATTGTTTTTGACATTGAAATTGTTTTCCTCTACCCATGGGCTGTCTCCTTCGACCAGATGGGTCTTTTTGGATTAGTTGAAATGCTCTTGTTCATCGGAACTGTTTTCGTTGCATACGCCTACGTGTGGCGTCGCGGCGGACTTGAGTGGGATTAGAAAGAGACTGTGACACATGGGAATTGAAGAGAAATTACCGAGCGGTTTTCTACTTACTACGGTAGAGAAACTCGCTGGGTACATGCGCAAGAATGCCCTATGGCCAGCCACCTTTGGGCTTGCATGCTGTGCGATCGAAATGATGGCCACTGGCGCCGGTCGTTACGATCTTGCGCGCTTTGGAATGGAAGTTTTCCGCGCCTCTCCTCGCCAAGCAGATCTCATGATCGTGGCCGGCCGAGTAAGCAACAAAATGGCGCCGGTCCTCCGCCAGATTTATGACCAAATGGCGGCACCTAAGTGGGTCATTGCGATGGGTGCTTGCGCTTCATCGGGTGGCATGTTTAACAACTACGCGATCGTTCAAGGTGTGGACCACATCGTGCCGGTCGATATTTACCTCCCAGGTTGCCCACCACGTCCAGAAATGTTGATGGATGCAATCCTCAAACTTCACGAACAAATCGGAAACGAGAAACTCGGTCCTCACCGCGCAAATGTGATTCGCGAAGTAGAGGCCGCTGCGCTCGCAGCTGTACCCACCATCTCCATGAAGGGGCTGCTCGCGTGACGCAACAAGGGATGTTTGGCGCCCCCGGGAGTGGAGACACGTCTGGCTATGGCGGTTTGGTTCATTCCAATGCAACTCCCGGATCTTCGAGCCGTCCGTTCGGTTCTTACTTTGACGACGTAGTTGATTCCCTCGAGCGTGCTTATCCAGCATTTTCTGATGCAATCGAAAAAATCGTGATTGACCGCGGTGAGCTCACCATACACATTCGCGCAAGCCGATTGCAAGAAGTTGCAAAAATTCTGCGTGATGAAGCGTCACTTCGATTTGAAATGTGCCTTGGCGTTTCCGGCGCGCACTATCCAGCAGAAACAGGTCGTGAATTGCATGCAATTTTCCCGCTGCTTTCGCTGACGCATAACCGTCGTATCCGCCTTGAGGTTTCAATCCCAGATGCCAATCCACATCTGCCGTCGGTGGTCTCAATTTGGGCAGGAAATAATTGGCATGAGCGCGAAACCTTCGACATGTTTGGCATTATTTTCGATGGCCATCCTGGGCTTACCCGTATCTTGATGCCAGATGATTGGGCAGGACACCCACAACGCAAGGATTATGCACTTGGCGGTATTCCTGTGGAGTACAAGGGTGCAACTGTGCCACCACCGAGCGAAAGGCGGGCATACCGATGACTTTCGATCCCTATGCATCGTCTCGCGAAACTACTGAAGGCACTATTTATTCTGTCACTGGTGGTGATTGGGATGATGTCGTCACTGAAATTGGTTCCACCAAAGAAGAACATGTTGTGGTCAATATGGGACCACAACACCCTTCAACCCATGGCGTACTTCGTTTGATTTTGGAGCTTGAAGGCGAAACCGTTAACGAAGCTCGCTGCGGCATCGGGTATCTCCACACCGGTATCGAAAAGAATGCTGAATACCGTAACTGGACTCAAGGCGTCACTTTCGTCACGCGCATGGATTACCTCTCACCGTTCTTCAACGAAACTGCTTACTGCCTGGCAGTTGAAAAACTTCTTGGAATCACGGATCAAGTTCCTGCGCGCGCCAGTGTGATTCGCGTAATGATGATGGAGCTCAACCGAATCTCATCTCACCTTGTTGCTCTTGCCACCGGTGGTATGGAACTCGGAGCCCTTTCGGCGATGATTTTCGGATTCCGCGAGCGTGAACTTGTCCTCGATATCTTTGAATTAGTGACTGGGCTTCGGATGAACAGTGCATATGTCCGCCCAGGTGGTGTTGCTCAAGATATTCCGGAAGGTGCCACTGAGAAGATTCGCGAAACAGTTTCGCAATTACGAAAAAACCTCAAAGACACTGAGAAACTGCTCGTTGGAAACTCTATTTGGCTTGCGCGTACAGACGGCGTGGGCTACTTAGACCTCGCAGGTTGTACCGCGCTTGGTATCACTGGCCCGATTTTGCGATCGACAGGGCTGCCTTGGGACCTTCGCAAAACTCAACCATATTGCGGCTATGAAACGTATGAGTTTGATGTTGTTACCGCGCAATCTTGTGATGTTTATGGACGATTCCTCATTCGTATTTACGAAATGGGCCAGTCGTTGCGCATCGTCGAGCAATGTGTTGAACGCCTTGACTCACCTGAGTACCAGGGACCAGTCATGGTCGAAGATAAGAAGATTGGCTGGCCTGCCCAATTAAGTCTTGGCTCAGATGGATTGGGCAATTCACTCGAGCACATCCGCGAAATTATGGGTACTTCGATGGAGTCGTTGATTCATCACTTCAAGTTGGTAACGGAGGGCTTCCGAGTCCCTGCTGGCCAGGCTTATGCCGCGGTGGAGAGCCCACGCGGAGAGCTCGGCGCCCAACTCATTTCTGATGGAGGCACGAAACCGTATCGCGTGCACTTCCGCGATCCTTCTTTTAATAATCTCCAAGCCACTGCAGCAATGTGCGAAGGCAGTCAGATCGCCGACGTCATCGCCGCCGTTGCTTCAATTGATCCAGTAATGGGCGGGGTGGACAGGTAATGAAAGACGAAGCACTGCTTGCGCATATGGATTCAATCATCGCTCGGTATCCCAAGAGTCGCTCGGCTATCATGCCGCTGCTGCACCTCGTACAAGCGAGCGAAGGTTTTGTCACTCCTGAAGGCGTGGAGCTCGTCGCTAAGAAATTAGACCTGGCTACTGCTGAAGTTGCTGCGGTTGCCACTTTCTACTCGCAATACAAGCGTCGCCCGGTGGGGGATTACCACGTGGGCGTGTGCACAAATACTCTTTGCGCAGTCATGGGTGGCGACGCGATCTTTGCTGGACTTAAAGATCATCTTGGAATCGGAAATGACGAGCGCACTTCAGACGGAAAAGTTTCGCTCGAACATATCGAGTGCAATGCGGCATGTGATTATGCGCCCGTGATCATGGTCAATTGGGAATTTTTCGATAATCAGACTGTCGAGAGCGCAAAAGAGTTAGTTGATCAATTACGCAGCGGTAATCCACCAGCTCCGACTAGAGGTCCAAACACTCTGCCTACCTGGAAAGAGAATTCGGCAGTGCTTGCCGGTATTTCTGACGGACGCGCACATGAAGGCGTACAAGCTGGTCCGGCAACGCTTGCGGGACTCGAAATTGCCCACGAGCGAGGCGAATCGTAATGACTGCACTTATGCCGGTTCTTTCAAAGCATTGGGACGAAGTTGATTCGTTCACCATGGCTGGTTATCAACGCAATGGCGGATACGAAGGACTCAAGAAGGCTCTTGCTATGGAGCCAGATGCCGTCATTACTGCTGTTAAGGATTCGGGACTCAGGGGACGTGGTGGCGCGGGTTTCCCTACCGGCATGAAGTGGTCATTTATTCCACAAGGTGATGGCAAGCCGCACTATCTCGTAGTTAACGCGGATGAGTCTGAGCCAGGTACTTGCAAAGATACGCCGCTGCTCTTGGCAAATCCACATTCACTCGTCGAAGGCATGATCATCGCCTCTTACGCGATTCGAGCAAACCATGCTTTTATTTATATTCGCGGAGAAATAACGCATGTGATTCGCCGCATGCAACAAGCAGTTGACGATGCATATGCGGCTGGTTACTTGGGTAAGAACATCAATGGTCAAGGTTTTGACCTAGATTTGATTGTCCATGTAGGAGCCGGTGCCTATATCTGCGGCGAAGAGACAGCGCTCCTAGATTCTCTCGAAGGTTTCCGCGGTCAACCTCGCTTGCGTCCACCATTTCCGGCAATTGCTGGTCTCTATGCATGTCCGACTGTGGTGAACAACGTCGAATCCATCGCTAGCGTGCCTGCGATCTTCGCCCATGGCGTTGAATGGTTCCAATCGATAGGTACCGAAAAGAGCAAAGGCTTCACGCTCTACTCGCTCTCTGGTCACGTCACTCGCCCTGGCCAATATGAGGCGCCACTAGGAATCACTCTTCGTGAGTTACTTGATATGAGCGGCGGAGTTCGAGCTGGTCATACCATCAAGTTCTGGACACCGGGTGGTTCCTCCACTCCCATCTTTACGGCGGAACATCTTGATGTACCGCTTGATTACGAAGGTGTTGGTGCCGCAGGGTCGATGCTTGGCACTAAAGCTCTTCAGATCTTTGATGAAACCACGTGTGTGGTGCGCGCAGTACTCCGCTGGACCGAGTTCTATAAGCACGAATCCTGCGGCAAGTGCACCCCGTGCCGAGAGGGCACTTGGTGGCTGGTACAGATTCTTAAAGATCTTGAAAATGGGGTAGGTAAAGCAGAAGATCTCGAGAAGCTGCTCGATCTCTGCGACAACATTTTGGGACGATCTTTCTGCGCACTCGGAGATGGAGCGACGAGTCCGATTACCTCGTCAATTCAATATTTCCGCGAAGAATATCTCGCACATCTTTCAGCTGGAAAGTGCCCATTTGATCCAGTCGCGTCAACACTTTTCGTAGGAGCGCGTGCGTAATGACTCTTACCAACAATGAAGTAGCCACAAGTGTTGAAATGATCACACTGACGATCGATGGTTTCGAAGTAGCTGTTCCGAAAGGCACGCTGATTATTCGCGCTGCTGAAATGTTGGGTATTCAAGTTCCGCGTTTTTGTGATCACCCGCTCCTTGATCCAGTCGGTGCCTGCCGGCAATGTCTGGTAGATGTCGAGATCAATGGCCGTGCATTTCCAAAACCGCAAGCATCTTGCACGATGCCAGTTGAGAACGGCATGGTTGTTAAGACGCAATTGACCTCCCCTGTCGCTGCCAAGGCGCAGCAAGGTGTGATGGAGCTTCTCCTGATTAATCACCCACTCGATTGCCCCGTCTGCGACAAAGGCGGCGAGTGCCCACTTCAAAATCAGGCGATGTCTACCGGACGTGGAGAATCTCGTTTCACCGGGGTAAAGCGCACATTCCCCAAGCCGATCAATATTTCTTCGCAAGTTCTTCTTGACCGGGAGCGTTGCGTTCTCTGTGCTCGCTGCACTCGCTTCTCGGATCAAATTTCTGGAGATCCATTCATCACCTTGAATGAACGCGGAGCGCTTCAGCAAGTTGGCATTTACGAGAAGGAACCGTTCGAGTCGTACTTCTCTGGCAATACAATTCAGATCTGCCCAGTAGGAGCCCTCACTGGCGCGGCTTACCGATTCCGTTCTCGCCCATTCGATTTAGTTTCCACACCATCTGTTTGCGAACATTGTGCATCAGGATGTGCGCTACGTACGGACGTGCGACGTGGCGTGGTTCTTCGCCGCCTTGCCGGAGACGACGCAGAGGTGAATGAAGAATGGAATTGCGATAAGGGTCGCTGGGCATTTCAGTACGCGACTTCTAAGAATCGCCTTACTACGCCACTCGTACGAGTAGATGGGCGGCTTGTCCCCACTTCATGGCCAGACGCATTGGCTACCGCGGCAGCGATGTTGGAAGGTAAGCGTTCTGCGGTACTCACTGGCGGTCGTCTTACGGTTGAGGACGCATACGCTTATCAAAAATTTGCGCGGACGGTACTAGGAACTAATGACATCGACTTCCGGGCGCGCAGCGCAAGTGAAGAAGAGCGCGCATTCTTAGGGCAGATTGCTGGAACCTCTACTTCAAATGCCGACATCGATGCCGCAGGGCATGTTGTGCTTGTGGCATTCGAGCCAGAGGAAGAATCTCCGATCGTCTTCCTTCGACTGCGACGCAATGTGCTCTCACACAATTTGACTGTTTCAACAGTTGCACCTTTCCGCTCGGCGGGAAGTAAGAAGTTGAACGCCACCGTCATAAAGGGCGATGAAATTGCTGCACTTTCCGGTGTGCAGCTTGATGCTCATTCGGTAATTTTGGTGGGCGAGCGCGCCGCACGGACTCCAGGTCTCTACTCCGCAGTACTCGAAGCCTCCAAGAAGAGTGGGGCAAAAGTGGGCTGGGTTCCACGTCGGGCGGGCGAGCGGGGAGCTCTCGAAGCCGGCGCACTTGGTAACTTGCTCCCGGGTGGGCGCCCAGTTTCAGATCCGAGCGCTCGGGTAGACCTCGCCAGCGCGTGGGATTCCTCTACACTTCCCGCTGAAATCGGTCGTACGAGCGATGAAATTATTATGGCGGCATCAGAGGGAACGCTTATCTCCCTTGTGGTCGCCGGAGTTGATATTGATGATCTACCAGTGGATGCCCGCGCAGCTCTTCAGAAGGCTTTTGTAGTGAGCTTCGAAATTCGTGAAAGCTCAGTCACTGAATTTGCTGACGTGGTCTTCCCCGTTGCGGCTGTGGTCGAGAAGTCAGGAACCTTTGTTAATTGGGAAGGAAGAGCGCGCTCTTTTGATCGAGTTCTTGACGATGTTTCCAAGTTCTCTGATGCTCGCGTTCTGTCTATGTTGGCCAAAGAAATGAATCGCCCTCTTGGCTTTGGCGGTACGGCGTCGGCAGGTAAAGAACTTCACGCGCTTGGACCATGGGACGGTGCACGAGTGAGCGCCCCTACCGCCGGCCCAAAAAGTGTTGATCAGGGCGGCAATGCCCAACTGATCTCTTGGCGTATGTTGCTCGATCTTGGATCACTCCAGGAGGATGAGCCTCATCTTGCCGGTACTGCGCGAAAAGCCATAGCGCGTATCTCCGCTGGAACTGCCCAAAAATATGGAATTTCTTCTGCAATCAAGATCAGTGGCGAAGCAGGCGTGATTACGTTGCCGGTTGAGATCACCGAAATGCAAGATGATCTCGTTTGGGTTCCGGAAAATTCAATCGATTCCCAAATTCGCACACTTGGCAAGAGTGGGCGCGTCACGATTGGAGCGGCATCGTGAACGAAGTCCAACAACTTCTCGGAAATGATCCGGGTTGGCTCACATTGGTAAAGGCGCTCATTGTTTTCGTCTTTGCCGTGCTGATGACACTTATGTCAATCTGGGGCGAACGACGCATCGTGGCTCGTATGCAAATGCGTCTTGGACCAAACCGCACCGGGCCATTCGGCTTGGTGCAGGGTCTGGCTGACGGTGTAAAGCTTGCGCTTAAGGAAGACATCATTCCTAAAGCCGCCGATGCTGTGGTCTTTGTGCTTGCACCCATCATCGCAGCAACTACCTGTTTCATGGCCTTTGCTGTTATCCCTATGACAGGCAAAGTCACGCTCTTCGGGCATGAGACCACGATGCAACTCACAGATCTTCCCGTTGGCGTGCTTTACATTCTCGCTATCGCGTCTGTTGGAGTATATGGAATTGTGCTCGCCGGGTGGTCGTCGGGTTCTACTTATCCACTCCTCGGTGGATTACGCTCGAGCGCCCAAGTAATTTCTTATGAAGTCGCAATGGGTCTTTCACTCGTAGCGGTCTTCCTCTACGCGGGCTCAATGTCCACCTCGGACATTATTGAGGCGCAAAATAAGATTTGGTATGCGATTGTGCTCTTCCCATCTTTCATCATCTATGTGATTTCAATGGTGGGAGAAACGAATCGCGCACCATTCGACTTGGCAGAAGCAGAGGGTGAACTTGTGGGTGGTTTCCACACCGAATACTCCTCGCTAAAGTTTGCACTCTTTTTCTTAGCTGAATACGTAAACATCATCACTGTTTCGGCGCTGGCAACCACACTCTTCCTAGGCGGGTACCACGCACTTCCGGGCCTCACATTTACTGAATCTTGGCTAGGCGGGTACTTCACCTTCTTCTGGTTCCTTGCCAAGGTGCTAGCTTTCCTCTTTTTCTTCATTTGGCTACGTGGCACACTTCCACGCCTTCGCTATGACCAATTCATGAAATTTGGTTGGAAAGTACTCATCCCTGCATCTCTCGTATGGATCATGGTTGTTTCTACGCTTCGCGTATTTTCTCTTCAAGGAACTTCCCGTGCCTACGTATTGGCTTTTGTCGTGGGCGCAATCCTCTTGGGTCTCGGAGGCACTTCCGTTTACGACAGAACGAAGAAGCGAAAAGCTGGAGAAGTTACCGCACTTGTTTATGAGGCTCCTGATTTTGCTGTACCCCAAATTCCAATGAGCGTTTCCACATTTGTGGTGCCCAGCGCAGCTGCTTCTAAGGAGTCCGCGAGTGAGTAACGAATTGGTTCCTTCAAAGGATGGCGCTCTCGAGAGGGCAGCGCAGGAGAGCATTCCTGTATCGAACACCGGGCCAGCCAGCCTTGGGAAGCAGTCTCAAGGCTTCGGAGTCACCTTCGCGACCATGTTCAAAAAAGTGAACACCGAGCAGTACCCAGAAGAGAAAGTGCCGACTGCTCCACGTTTTCACGGTCGTCATCAACTCAACCGCTACCCAGATGGGCTTGAACGTTGTATCGGTTGCGAACTCTGCGCCTGGGCCTGTCCGGCAGATGCGATCTATGTAGAAGGCGCTTCTAATACTGAAGATGGCCGGTTCTCTCCAGGAGAGCGTTTTGGTCGTGTTTACCAAATCAACTACTTACGTTGCATTTTTTGCGGGCTTTGTATCGAAGCTTGCCCCACCCGTGCGCTCACTATGACCAACGAATATGAACTAGCAGATGATGGTCGCGAAAAGCTTATTTACGAGAAACAAGATCTACTTGCCCCACTCATGCCAGGGATGGTTGCGCCACCTCATGCCATGTTCCCCGGAACTGATGATGGCGATTATTACCGTGGTGAAGTCACCACCGCTCATCCAAGCCAAGGAGAGCAGGTATGAATTTAATTCTTGCGGCTAACCCTTTCACTCCTGGGCTTACCGGCACCCCTGAGGCGGTGCTCTTCTGGATCCTTGCACCGCTTGCTGTCATTTCGGCAGTATGCATGATTTTTGTAAAGAAGGCAGTGCATTCAGCGCTGCTTCTCGCCTGGGTCATGATTACTTTGGCAGTCTTCTATATCGCGGAAGATGCGCCATTCCTCGGAATCGTGCAGATCGTGGTCTACACCGGTGCGGTCATGATGCTCTTCCTCTTTATTCTGATGTTGGTAGGTGTAGATAGTTCAGATTCGCTTGTTGAAACCATCAAGGGCCAGCGCGTCATGGCAATGATTGGCGCTCTCGGATTTGCGGTCCTTCTCATCGCCGCCATCGGCCGTTCCTACACGGGCTTTGCTGGTCTAACAGCTGCAAATACTGATGGCAACGTCGAAGGTTTGGCGCAGTTGCTCTTCACCCGTTACGTCTGGTCCTTTGAAGTGGTCTCAGCGCTTCTTATCACCGCCGCTCTGGGTGCAATGGTCCTGGGTCATCGTGAGCGCACAAGCGAGCGACCAACACAGCGCGAACTCTCCATCCTCCGCTTTCGACCCGGTTCGAAGTTGCCTGGCGCACCGCTACCTAGCCCGGGCGTATACGCGTTGCATAACGCGGTCGACGTTCCTGCCTTACTTCCAGATGGCACTCCCGATCCTTCGTCTGTCTCGCGCGTTTTAAAGGCTCGAGGAGATGTCCTAGACACCAAGGCATTTGAGATGCGCACGATCGAGGAGGGCGAAGATGAATCCAAATAATTACCTTGTACTCTCGGCGCTGCTCTTTTCAATCGGAGCCATTGGCGTGGTCCTTCGTCGCAACGCGATCGTAGTTTTCATGTGTGTCGAATTAATGCTTAATGCAGCGAACTTAGCTTTCGTTACTTTCGCTAGATTGCTTGGAAATCTCGATGGTCAAGTAGTCGCTTTTTTCACCATGGTTGTGGCAGCTTGCGAAGTTGTAGTTGGGCTCGCAATCATCGTGACAATCTTCCGCTCTCGTCGCTCGGCTTCGGTCGATGACGCTAACTTGTTGAAGTACTAGGAAGGAGGAATATCGTGGAAGCTACACATGCACTCGCCAGTGGAACTAGTTCGCTGCTGGTTTGGTTGATCGCGCTCCCTGCGCTTGGCGCAACGATCCTCCTTTTGGCCGGGCGCCGTTCTGATAAGTGGGGTCACCTGCTGGCTACTGGGCTCTCCGGAGCATCGTTTGTAGTCGGTGTGGTGGAACTTTTCAAAATGCTGAGTAGAGATGGCGAATCACGCGGCGTCGCACAACATCTCTTCACGTGGATCAACGCTGGCTCTTTCAGAGTGGAAGCTGGGTTACTCCTAGATCAACTTTCGATTTGCTTTGTGCTCCTTATTACCGGTGTTGGAACGTTGATTCATGTGTACTCGATCGCCTATATGGAGCACGACCATGATCGCCGTCGATTTTTCTCCTACCTCAATCTCTTTATCGCTGCGATGCTCTTGCTAGTCCTGGGCGATTCATTCCTTAACCTTTATGTGGGTTGGGAGGGAGTAGGCCTTGCCTCATATCTCCTCATCGGATTCTGGAACCAGAAGCCGGCTTATGCGACAGCTGCAAAGAAAGCTTTCGTAGTTAACCGCATCGGCGACATGGGACTTAGTTTTGCAATCATGATTGCGTTCACGGCTTTTGGAACAGTGTCGTTCCAAGGCGTAGCAGACCACGCTGGTCCAGACCATAAGCAGGTCATGACGTGGATGGGTCTTGCTCTCTTGCTGGCGGCTGCCGGTAAGTCTGCCCAATTCCCATTGCAATCATGGCTCGGTGACGCCATGGCTGGCCCCACGCCAGTCTCGGCTCTGATTCACGCAGCAACAATGGTTACCGCAGGCGTTTACCTCATCACACGTTCAAACTTTGTCTTCGATTCAGCGCCAACTGCACAACTGATGGTGGTCATTGTAGGTGTCGTCACTCTGCTCTTTGGTGCACTTATTGGCACTGCAAAAGATGACATTAAGAAGGCTTTGGCGGCTTCAACCATGTCGCAGATTGGCTACATGGTCCTCGCTGCTGGTCTTGGACCTGCGGGTTATGCCTTTGCAATCATGCACTTGCTTACTCACGGTTTCTTTAAAGCAAGTATGTTCCTTGGTGCAGGTTCGGTCATGCACGGTATGAACGATGAAGTGGACATGCGCAAGTTTGGTCGCCTGCGTGTGGCGATGCCGATCACTTACCTCACCTTTGGTCTGGGTTACTTGGCAATTATTGGTGTGCCACCGTTCTCGGGATTCTTCTCGAAGGACAAAATCATCGAAGCGGCTTTCAACGCCGGTGGTGCTCGTGGTTGGATTATTGGCTTAGCAGCGCTGTTGGGCGCTGCCATTACGGCTTTCTATATGACACGCGTCATGGTGATGACCTTCTTCGGTCAAAAGCGTTGGGCCGATGATGCGCATCCTCACGAGTCTCCCAAACTTATGACTGCGCCAATCATTATCCTTTCGGTTGGTTCCATTGCTGCTGGCGCACTCTTTGCCTTTGGTTCCTCACTGCAACAGTGGTTGGAGCCTGTGGTGGCTCGTGGATTTGTCGAAGGCGAGCCAGCTCTCCCGCCGATAATTGTGAGCATTATGGCTTTAGTGGCGGTTGCTCTCGGTGTGGCGCTCGCCTATGTGAAGTACGTACGTGTGCCGGTCGAAGCGGTAGCACCCGCAAATGTTTCTATTTGGACTCGTTTTGCGAGGCGCGACTTGCTACAAGATGCATTCAACGAAGCAGTATTTATGCGTCCTGGTCAATATCTCACCCGCGCACTCTCATTCTTCGATCGCAAGGTTGTTGACGGGGCGGTGAACGGTACTGGAGCGCTCTTCGGAGGGCTGTCAGTGCGAGTACGCCGAGTACAAACTGGTTACGTTCGCACCTATGCATTGCTCATTTTGTTCGGCGCCGCACTTGTCCTTGCGGCCATGTTGGCAGCGAGGATCTGATCATGTACCTCTCCTCTTTACTCCTTCTCCCGCTGATCGGTTCGGCAGTCATCGCTGCATTGCCAGCCGGCCGTACCTTGCTTGCCAAGCAGATCGCCCTCGGCACGAGCGTGCTCACCGCGCTCTTGGGCATTGCGATGGCACTTCAGTTTGATCGCGCGCTCGGAACGTTCCAGTTCGTGGAGAGTCACGAGTGGATCACTTCCTTCGGCGTGAAATATGGCTTAGGTATCGATGGCACTGGTCTAGTGCTGATCTTGATGGCGCTTTTCTTGGCCCCTATCGTCATTCTCGCTTCTTGGAATGAAGGACAAGGTGGACGCTTTAGCCAGAAAGCCTTCTTTGCTCTGCTACTGGTCTTGGAAACCTTCATGGTCGGTGTCTTTGCGGCTACAGATGTCTTCCTTTTCTATGTATTTTTCGAAGCAATGTTGATTCCTGTTTACTTCCTCATCGGTTCTTTCGGCGGGCCAAATCGCTCATATGCTGCGGTGAAATTCTTGCTTTACAGCTTGCTCGGCGGATTACTTATGCTCGCTGCGGTCATCGGACTATACGTGCTTACGAAGAGTCAATTCGGTGCACCAACATTCGACGTCACGGAGTTGAGTGCGCTCAACATTGATCAAAATCTGCAGCGCTGGCTTTTCCTCGGCTTCTTTATTGCCTTTGCGATCAAGGCGCCAATGTGGCCGCTACATACTTGGTTGCCAGATGCTGCGTCAGCGGCTACCCCGGGAACTGCGATTCTCCTCATCGGCGTACTCGACAAAGTGGGCACCTACGGCATGATTCGCTACTGTCTCCCACTCTTTCCAGAGGCATCACATTATTTTGCACCGGCAATTGTCGTACTTGCGGTCATCAGCATCATCTACGGTGCGATTTTGGCTATTGGGCAGAAGGATCTCAAACGCCTTATCGCTTTCACTTCCATCTCACACTTTGGCTTCATCGTTCTCGGTATTTTTGCCATGACGAGTACCGCGGGTGCCGGCGCGACGCTCTACATGTTCAACCACGGATTTTCTACCGCGGCTCTATTCATGGTCGCCGGCTGGATGATCTCTCGCCGGAACTCTTCAACGATTGCTGATTTTGGTGGCTTGCAACGCGTCACTCCAGTGATGGCGTGGATGTTCTTCATTGCAGGAATGTCGAGTTTGGCGCTTCCAGGCCTTTCAAGCTTTATCAGCGAAGTGTTGGTGCTCGTAGGTGCGTATCAAACCTACCCAGTGGCCGCCATCATTTCGACTTTTGCTATCGTCTTAGCTGCGCTCTATATCTTGATTGTGGTGCAACGTTCGCTACACGGACCCATTGCTCCCGGTAATGAGACGCTGCCAGATCTCACTACTCGTGAGAGAGTGGCAATAGCACCGGTTATTGCCATCATTATTTTTCTGGGATTTGTGCCAAGTGTCTTGCTTAACGTCATCAATCCGACGGTGTCGCATACATTGATGCAAGTCCAGGCCACCGAGCCCACACCGACAGCGGGGGAGTAAGAGAATGAATTTCGTCGCCCCGGTAATTAATTACAGCCAGGTTCTACCCATTCTTATTGTTTTGGGGACGGCACTTCTTGGCGTTATTGTCGAAGCATTTTTTGCTCGTGATCGCCGCTACCAGATTCAAGTCCCTCTATCGATTGCTGGGCTCGTGTTGGCATTCGTCTGGATTCTTAAGATTCGTGGGACTACGTCAATTACTGCCGAAAGTGCAGTAGCGATTGACGGACCCGCTCTGGTGCTTCAAGGCGCCATCGTGATTCTAGGTATCGCTGGCTTGTTGCTGATTGCGGAACGCAAACTGGACTCCTCAGGTGATGCATTCGTTGCGCAGGCTGCAGCAATCCCGGGGTCAGAAGCTGAGCGGACGGCTACCTTGGCTAAGCTCACGCAAACTGAAGTTTTCCCGCTCACCCTCTTCGCCATTGCTGGCATGATGCTCTTTCCGGCCGCAAACGATCTAGTCACGATGTTCGTTGCACTCGAAGTTCTTTCGCTTCCGCTCTACTTGATGTCGGGCTTAGCTCGTCGCCGTCGCTTGCTCTCGCAAGAAGCTGCATTGAAGTACTTTCTACTGGGTGCTTTCTCTTCCGCGTTCTTCCTGTATGGAGCCGCTTTCCTCTATGGATACTCAGGCAGTGTCGGCTTCCGTCAAATTCGCGAAGCCATTCAGACAAATGCCGGCAACGACGTCTTCTTGCTCACTGGTATTGCGCTTGTCTCCGTTGGTCTGCTCTTTAAAGTGAGTGCAGTGCCATTCCACTCATGGACACCCGACGTGTATCAAGGGGCGCCGACGCCCGTTACGGCTTTCATGGCTGCCTGTACCAAGATTGCAGCGTTTGGCGCCTTCGCTCGACTCTTCTACGTCGGATTGAGCGGTGCGCGTTGGGATTGGCGCCCCATGCTCACAGTCATTGCGATCGCCACCATGGTGTTAGGTGCGCTTTGGGCTCTGACACAAACGGACATCAAGCGCATGTTGGCCTACTCTTCGGTGGCTCACTCCGGCTTCATCCTTACGGGAATCGTGGCTACGAATAAAGCTGGTCTTTCTGGCACGCTCTTCTATTTGGTGACCTACGGCTTCACCACCATTGGCGCCTTTGCGATCGTTACCTTGGTGCGCAACGCCTCTGGTGAAGCCACCCACATTTCAGGTTACGCGGGGCTCGGAAAGCGTTCCCCGTGGATTGCCATGCTGCTCAGTCTCTTCCTGCTTGGGTTGGCGGGTATTCCTCTCACGAGTGGTTTCGTAGCTAAATTTGCAGTCTTCTCAGCTGCTTATGAGAGCGGTTCGACAGCGCTGGTGATCTTTGGTGTACTCACCAGTGCCATCGCTGCCTTCTTCTACATTCGACTCATCGTGCTCATGTTCTTCCAGGATCCAGAAGAAGATGGTCCGACTGTGGCCGCTGTCCCGTTGATGACAACCGCAGCAATTGCGCTCTGCGCTACCGTCACCCTCGTACTCGGAATTCTTCCTAACGCCCTCGTGCACGTCATCGACGCGGCCTCAAGATTCGTCTTCTAATTGAGCACGTTAGGTATTCCCGACCTAGCACCTGAACTCGAGAGTGCTTTAATCGCTGGCTTGGCTGAGGTAGAAGAGTTTTTGGTCTCCCATGTTGAAGGCGAGTATCCCTTCATCACCGAAGCCTCGCGCCATCTCGCACTTGCTGGCGGCAAGCGACTTCGCCCGCTCATCACTTTGCTCTCCTCGCAATTTGGAAGAGGCATATCTGAAGACGTAATCAAGGCGGCTGTAGTAGTGGAACTTACCCATCTGGCCACGCTCTATCACGATGATGTGATGGATGAAGCTCCGCTACGTCGCGGAGTTCCCAGTGCCAATGCCAAGTGGGATAACACCATTGCGATTTTGACTGGGGATTTCCTTTTTGCAAAGGCCTCTGACCTCTTGGCAGACCTTGGACCCGAAGCTGTCCGTCTCCAAGCTCGCACGTTTGAGCGGTTAGTAACCGGTCAGATCATGGAGAGCGTCGGTGGAGAGGGAGATCAACTCACCCATTATCTCAAAGTAGTAGCCGACAAGACTGGTTCACTTATTGCCACGAGTGCGCGCTTTGGGGCCATGATTGGTGGGGCTTCTTTGGAAGTCGTAGAAACGCTCACAACCTTCGGTGAACTCATTGGCGTAGCCTTTCAACTAGCGGACGATGTCATTGACATTGCGAGTGAATCTGGAGAGTCGGGAAAGACTCCTGGAACTGATTTACGCGAAGGCGTTCCTACATTAGTGACCTTGCACGTGATGGCATCTTCAAACCCTGGTGACGCTGAACTTAAAAAGATACTTTCTCAGCCAATTGAGGATGAAAAAGTGGTATCTGAAGTTCTTTTAGCATTACAGGCTCATCCCGCGCTTGAAATTTCTCGTGCGCAATTATACGAGTACTCAAATGGAGCCAAAGCCAGTCTCAAATCGTTGCCGGAAAGTGCCACAAAGGATGCTTTAGAGAGCCTTTGCGACGCGATTATCGAGCGATCTGCGTGAAGATTTCATCATGTCGGCACCGAGAAGAAATAGGGAAAGCCAGATAAATACGAAGCTGATCCAGCTTGCTTGAGACATCTCTTCGTGGAGTACGAAAACCGCTATAAGAAATTGCACGCTTGGATGTATGTATTGCAACAGCCCAATGATTGAAAGCGGAAGTCGTGTTGCGGCCCCATTAAACATGAGCAATGGCAAAGTGGTGATAATTCCGGCCACCGCTAGCAAGATTGATGAGCGCAGGTCGAATCCGAAATGGCCTTCGCCTTTGACTCCTAAATAGATCAGTAATGCAAGCGCTGGGATCAGAAGTACCAGAGTTTCGGCGGCCAAAGACTCCAAAGCATTGCCGTTAAAGTGCTTTTTTATTACAGCATATAGTCCCCATGTCGATGCAATCACGAGAGCAATCCATGGGGGACGCCCATAAGCGAAGGAGAGAATAACTACGCCGCCGGTTCCAGAGATGCTGGCAAGCCATTGGGTTCGGGAAAGCTTCTCCTTGTAGACCACGATTCCTAAAAGGACCATCACTAATGGATTGATGTAATAGCCGAGAGCGGATTCGGTGAAGTGGTTGTTGTTTACTGCCCAAATAAATATAAGCCAATTTGCGGAGAGGGCGAGAGAGGATCCAACCAGCCACCAGATACGTCTCTTATTTGCCACAAGACGTAAAAGGACTTTTATCTTTCGCTGACCGATGAGAAGTATCAGACAAACCAAGAGGGACCACACGACTCTGTGGGCCAAGATTTCTAGGGCAAAAGCGGGTTTTAACAGGGGCCAAAAAAGCGGAAAGAAACCCCATGTCAAACAGGCGGAAACGCCATAGATGAGACCCTTACGATCTAATTTAGCCGTCAAGGCTTGGGCCTTTCTATCCTGGGTCTCTCCACATGGCTGGCCGCTCTTTGTTCTTCTTCAACAGTCTTTCATCAAATGGCTTCAAAACATAACCATTTGGTTGCGGCGCAGTGGTGCTATAGCCAGTATTTTCTGAAATGGTGCTGAGAACGGCGGGATGAGAGTAGTAAATCGCATAGGTAGCGTTTATAAGAGCGTCCAGAGTCTCTGGAGAGGATTTCCCAAGATTTTCAAGTATGGCTTCACGAGCAGATTGATCAATTTTTGAAAAATTCTCTGGAAGTTCTTCGAAAAAAAGCTTTAAACGTTTCATGTCGCTGATGTAGCTCATATCAGTAACTAATTCTTCGATCACAATTATTTTGGATGCCTCGTGGTTATTGGAGGTTGCAGGAATGAGAGTATCTAGAATTGATTTCCATAAGTGTTCAGGCATTCCAAGCATAGAATTATTCATTTTCGGCTACTTTCAACAAGGGTGCTCCCAGCATTGCATCGGCAGCTCTCAATGCGATTGCTTGAATGGTCGACGTAGGGTTGAGGGCGCCTACCGTGACGAAGACACCACCGTCAACGATAAAGAGATTCTCACAATCATGGGCTTTGCCGAATTGATCGACAACGGAGGTTTGAGGATCAGACCCCATTCGGGTGGTTCCTAACAGATGGAATCCGGCGCTGGTCACTAAGTCGACGACGCGAATATCTGTTGCGCCTGCCTCCTGGAGAACCGCTTTATTTATCTCGATACCAAAATCCAAAATCTTGCGCGAGTTTTCACTGACCCGATAGGTGATCTTGGGAGCGGGGATTCCAAAATGATCTTTAAGGGTTGGCGATAAAGTCACTCGGTTATGGGCTTCCGGAAGATCTTCGCTGGTTACAGTGATGCTGGCAGTGTGACCAAATTGGCCGTAGAAATCTTCGTGATGCTGAGATCCCCACTTCACGGGCGAGGTGTAGGTTCCTAATGCTGAGCCCAGAGGGCCATCGCTTCTAATCGTTTGACCTTGGAATCCACGAACGAATCCTCGCGATGGATCGGTTTTGTAAAACTCTTGACTATAAATACTGCAGGCGAATGGGCCTTTAAAGCCATCGACTGCCTCTGAGAATATTCCGGTTACAAGTGCGGTGGGATGAAACATCAAATTTCTACCCACTTGATCGCTACTGTTTGCCAAACCTTGGGGGCACCACTCTGCAGAACTCAAAAGTAGGAGTCGAGCCGTTCCGACTCCGTTGCCAGCGATTACCACATTATCCGCCGCTATTTCGTGTGTAATGCCCTGCGCATCTATATAGGTGACGCCGGTAACTCGGCCAGGCTCTGAGTTGATTTTTGAAACGCGTGCTTCGGTAATGAGACGAATTTTGCTTGAGTGCAAGTCAGACCAGTAGGTCACATCTGTACTAGCTCGAGACTTACGTGGACACCCAAGGTCACAGGGCCCGCAGTTATTGCACGCAAGGCGCGCACCACGGTCAGCGGTCAAGATGGCTGCATCAACTGGCCACCAGTGGTAATTCAGGCGGTCGTATGCAGCGGCAATCTTTTCGGCTCCGGCTCCCATGGGGAGGGCGGGCATAGTTCGGTGAGGCTTGGGAGGGTATGCGGGGTCGCCGTCCTGTCCAGCAACGCCCATCATCTGATCATTGATTTCAAAGTAAGGCTCTAAATCAAAATAAGAGAGTGGCCAATCCTCTCCAACGCCGTCGAGGGATTTGACTCGAAAATCCTCTGGTTTCAGTCGGGGAAAATGTGCGCCCCAATGGATGGTTGAACCGCCGACCGCGTTGTAGAGCATGGGGCTGATGTCGCTATCTGAATCATCTATTGGATAGTCCCATGAATTTCTGCGTATATTCGGGTTTGGGTGGTGGGTTCGGTGTCGAGCGCGCTCCCAGCCAAGAGTCAGTGATGGAGAAGATTCGGGTGCGACCCACCCACCCTGCTCGAGAACGGTAACTTCGGCGCCCTTCTCTGCCAGGCGCCAAGCGACCGCGCTTCCTGCGGCCCCTGCCCCTATTACAAGGTATTGGCACGTTGACTTCATCTGAGAATTATACCTTTGGTGAGAGTGCGAGAGGCAATGCGGTGGCTTAGGATCTGATGGAGGATTAACCAGAGCGCTAGGGGAGCGATGAACGACCATTCAAATAAAGGCGTAGTAGTTACGGGTGCCGGAAACGGTATTGGGCGCGGAATTGCAGAACGCTTTATTAACGAAGGCGCTCACGTTGTCCTGCTGGATATCAACGAAGCTGCAGTAAATTCGCTTGCAGATTCTTTAGGCCCAAAGGCGCATGCGGTGGTTGGCGATGTCCGCAACGAATCTGAGATTCAAGTCGCTATCGACATGGTGGTGAAGCATGCTGGAGCGCTAGATATTATGGTTAATAACGCTGGCATTATCACGATTGCGCCAATCGTGGAGACGGATCGGGATAGCTGGATGCGAATTCTCGACATTAACGTGATCGGTATTGCCCTCGGTTCGAAGCTAGCGGCTAGGCAAATGATTCTCCAAGGCAACGGTGGAGTTTTGATAAATGCTTCATCAGGTGGGGGACGACACGGAGTTGCTAATTTGTCGCAATACTGCGCTTCTAAAGCAGCGATCATCATGATGAGTCAATCGCTCTCACTAGAGCTTGCGCCTCACAAGATTCGAGTCAACTGCTATACCCCGGGACACATTATGACTCCACTTTGGGATGATATTGCTGATGGTATGAGCACCAAAATGGGTCAGACCAGGGATCAAACCCTAGGTACTTTTTTGGAGACTGTTCCCTGGGGACGCTTCGGAACGCCTGCAGATGTAGCGGCTTCGGTCTCGTGGCTCTGCACAGATGATGCGGAATACATCAGCGGTCAATGCATTGCAATGAATGGCGCCGAATTGCCCTGGTAGGAATTCTTTATGAACGTGAGAATTCTTGCGCGATTTCTTTGCGATAGGTGATCCACACATCTTCATGGCGCTTCACATGTTTGAGAAATTCCTCGAACGCGCCAATTCTTCCTGGGCGTCCCACGATGCGTAAATGTAGGCCAACCGACATCATGCGAGGTTGTGCTAGACGTTCTTTATAAAGTTGGTCAAAGGTATCGATGTTGTATTTAAGCCAGTCAGTGGGTGTGTAGCCCGGATCCGCCCACATCTTCATATCGTTTGTATCGATGGCGTAGGGCACCACAACAATTGGACCCGAACCGGTTTCTTCCCAGAAAGGCCAATCTCCCGAATAGTCATCCATGCTGTAAAGGAAGCCCTCGGATCGTAAAATTGAACGCGTCACTTCGGTAAACAGGTATCGAGATAGATGTCCTACTGGAGCGATACCGATGGAGCGTTCAATCGAGTCGCGCGCTGAGACGATGAACTCTCGTTCTTCCTCAGGAGTCATCTTAAATTGGTGGATCCAGCGGTAACCGTGGCTGGCTGCTTCGTCACCACGACTCTTGATGAAGTCGGCAATTTGTGGAGCACGTTCTAAAGCCATTGCAGCACATGTCCACGTTGCTGGAATGTCGTAGTTGGTCAAGAGATCAGCAACGCGTTTGAACCCCTCTTTTATGCCGTACTGATAATTAGATTCATTTCCCGGATTGCGGACGGCGCCCTTTGTCACCAGATTCATCTCATCTACTGGCTCGGCTTTTCCGTCGCCGTCAAGAAGAGAAATTTCAGCGCCTTCTTCAACGTTAACTACGATCGAAAGGGCTAGGGCAGTCTTTGATGGGCGTGGGGTGAGCATCTTTCCTCCGGGCGCGCAGTGTCAGTAATGGGTACACTAGCAGGGTGTCTGATCTTGAATTAGTGATTAGCGATGGCATCGCTCGACTGATCATCAATCGTCCTTCGCGTAAGAATGCCCTTAGCTCAGAAATGTGGGCGGAGATTCCACGACTCTTGAAGGAAGCGAGTGGAGTGCGCGCCCTGGCTGTCCAATCCGCTACCGCCGGAGTCTTTTCTGCGGGCGCGGATATAAATGAGTATCGAGAAAATGCGGGTAATTCGGAGTGGGGATTTGAGAGCCAAGCTCGTATCGGTCGAGCGTTTAGTGCACTTCGTGCGTTTGAAGCGCCCACATTTGCTTTGGTCGATGGTCCATGTTTCGGTGGCGGCGCTGGAATAGCAAGTGCTTGCGATTTTCGGATTGCAACGGAAAGTGCAACTTTTGCAATAACTCCCACCAAGCTTGGAATGCTATATCCGTACGAAGAGATGGTGCATCTCGTTGATCTCGTCGGGGTGACCGTCGCGAAAAGGATTCTTTACTCGGGGGCTACATTTACTGCCTCCTGGGCTCTTCGAGTCGGATTCGTAGATGACGTCGTCGCCGACGCCGATCTTTACAAGTCTTTTGATGCCCGCATTGCCGATTTAGCAGTTGTGAGCGCGGCGGCCGTGCGCAATACGAAGAAGATGTTCGCTCGAATTACCTCTGGGGTGAGGGTTGAAGACGAGATCGCGCGCTTAGCAATAGTTGAAGCCTTGGAAAGTGCCGATCATCTCGAGGGTCTCAATGCATTCTTGGAAAGACGTCAAGCAAAATTTAGTGATTAGTATCGAGATGGTTTTCCAGCCAAAG
>WLIL01000049.1 GCA_009702245.1 Actinomycetota bacterium | reverse complement strand
GAGCGAGGCAACAATTCCGTCGTGTTCGGCCAGTGCCCATACTCCGGGCGTGCGCGCCGCTAAATGCTGACTAGATGCGTGCGGCTGTACTCGGCCAGGGATGAACCCCAACCCAGCCACCTGCTCTCCTCGATCCGGCAGATAGGTGTTTGCTGCCAGCACCATGGCACCCGCACTTGCCCCCCAGATTGCCGGGAGCCCAGCAAGAAAGTCTCGATGAGGCACGAGGCTCTCCAAAAGGAGGCGAGGGGATCCGCCAGGTAGCACCAGAACCTGGGCATCCGTGAGATCTTTGATGCGTCGAGCCTTTCGGCCAAGAGATGCAAAATACCCAATCGCATTCTCGGAGGTGAGCGCCGCACTACGTTCGTGTTCGCTGGCACCAGGAAAGATCGTGATCTCTAAATCTGGCACGAGGGAGAGAAAGTACGCATCCATCTCACGGCACTTCTCGGAAAACTCGGCACCACCCTGGATACAAATAATCATTACAAATGTTTGATCATGCGGAAATTACCTAGCGTATTTGGTTTGACACTTTCAAGATCCAAAAATTCGGCAATACCCGCGTCGTACGAACGCAATAATTGTTGATAGACCTCGGGGGCAACAGGTGAACCTTCAATCTCTACGAATCCATGGCGGCCAAAGAATTCTGTTTCAAAAGTGAGGCAAAAAATTCGAGATACACCAATAGTGCGTGCGCGCTCAATAATTGTTTCGAGAATTGCGTGCCCGACACCTTTCCCGCGAAGAGTTTCATCGACAGCCACGGTACGAACCTCTGCGAGATCCTCCCAAAGTACGTGGAGCGCTCCACACCCCACAACTTTGCCACCTTGCTCGGCAACAAAAAATTCTTGAACAGCTTCGTAGAGCGTGACAGTCTCTTTCGAGAGCAACTTTCGTTGAATTGAATAAAAATCTACAAGCCCACGAATTGCGGCGATATCTTTAGTGTGCGCTGGCCGAATAATTAAAGTCATATTATTCCGGCTTCACTAACGGGAAGAGAATAGTTTCCCGGATACCAAGACCAGTGAGTGCCATAAGGAGTCGATCGACTCCCATACCCATTCCGCCCATAGGCGGCATGCCAAATTCCATGGCGCGCAAGAAGTCCTCATCAAGTTGCATAGCCTCTGCATCACCCTTGGCGGCAAGCAACGACTGCTCAGTAAGACGTTCGCGTTGAATGATGGGATCTACTAATTCTGAGTAGCCAGTGGCTAATTCAAAGCCATCGATGTAGAGGTCCCATTTTTCAGCCACACCAGCCTCGCTTCGGTGAGCCCGTACAAGGGGTGAGGTGTCTACTGGGAAGCCCCGAACAAATGTAGGTTCCTGTAATTGGTCCTTGCAGAGATACTCGAAGAGCTCTTCAGCAAGCTTGCCTGGAATCCACTTCGGATCAACGCTGAGACCCACGACCTTGGCGTGCTTAAGTAATTCCTCATAAGAAGTAATTCCGGTGACTTCCGTGCCTAAAGCTTTCGAGATGGCGCCAAAGAGCGAAATCTCGTGCCATGTGCCACCCAAGTTACGCACTGATCCATCCGCATGAGTAACCAGATGAGAGCCAAAGACGCTCATAGCCGCTTCTTGCACTAACCCACGTGTGAGATCGGCGATGGAATTCCAATCACCGAAGGATTCGTAGCACTCAACCATGGCAAATTCTGGAGAGTGACTTGAGTCGGCACCTTCGTTACGAAAATTTCGATTGATCTCATACACGCGCTCCAAGCCACCGACCACGCAACGCTTGAGATAAAGCTCAGGAGCAATTCTCAAGAACAGGTCCATATCGTAGGCGTTGATACGAGTGACGAAAGGACGGGCAGTGGCCCCACCATGAAGTACCTGAAGCATCGGAGTTTCGACTTCGATAAATGTACGAGCGTGGAATGACTCGCGAAGTGAGCGCATCACGTTTGGACGCAGGCGCGCAACATCGCGGGCAGTATCGCGCATGATCAAATCGACATACCGCATGCGCACACGAGTCTCTTCGGAGAGTGGCTTATGTTCTACGGGAAGCGGGCGTAGTGCTTTAGCTGCATGCATCCAGGAAGAAGCAAGCACCGAAAGTTCACCGCGCTTTGAAGTGATTACTTCGCCAGAGACTGATACGAGATCACCTAGATCAACATCGCTCTTCCAAGCCGCAAGAACATCTTCGCCGGCGCGATCCAAAGAGAACATCACTTGAAGCTGAGTGCCATCGCCTTCACGAAGCGTCGCAAAAGCGAGCTTACCGGTGTCGCGCTTAAAGATAACCCGACCAGTAACGCTCTCGCTCTCTCCGGTAGCGACATCAATTTCCAGATCAGCAAAACGTTCCCGGAGCGCTTTGAGGGTAGTGGTGCGAGGAACAGCGACCGGATAGGGATCCAGGCCAGCAGCAATCAAGCGGCTGCGCTTCTCGCGCCGGATCCGCATTTGCTCTGGGACATCGTCCTCAAGCTCGGACTTAGATTGCTCGGTCATAGATAGAGAGCCTAAAGGTCAGTTGCGGGCAAAGACCAACTCAAGGCCGATCAAAGTGAGGTCGGGTTCATGAAATTCGATGGTTTCGCTAATTCCGAGGACTAGTGGCGCCAATCCACCGGTAGCCACCACCGCCACAGGGCCGGCATCCAATTCCTCGGTGATCCGGCGCACCAGACCATCGACTTGGCCGGCGAATCCGTAGATCATCCCTGATTGCAAGGCTTCGACCGTGTTCTTGCCAATCACCGACCGTGGTTTCACTAACTCCACTTTGCGGAGCTGTGCGGCCCGCGAGGAGAGAGCATCGAGTGAGATTTCGATTCCGGGAGCGAGCGCGCCGCCTAAGAACTCTCCCCTTGCCGAGACGACATCAAGGTTCGTGGAAGTTCCAAAGTCGACCACGATGACGGCGCCAGACTCACCAAAGAGCGTGTGAGCAGCGAGCGTGTTTACGATGCGATCAGCTCCGATCTCTCGTGGATTATCTACCAGGAGAGGAACACCAGTTTTGGTACCTGGTTCGATGATGACAGTGTGAATGTCGGAAAAGTAACGCAAAAGCATCGTACGAATTTCGCGCAAGACAGCGGGAACTGTAGAACATACACAAATCCCCGTGACTTTGTACCCGTCTAAGAGCGCGCGATATTGCAACGCTAACTCGTCGGCGGTATCACGAGAATCGGTCTTGACGCGCCACGAAGCAACGAGTGCGCCATCTTCGAAAACTCCAAGAACCGTGTTGGTATTTCCTACGTCAATTGCGAGCAGCATTTTCGCTCCTAAAGTCGACTCCGATATCGATATTCATTACTGAGTGTGTGAGAGCGCCAACTGCGATGTAGTCGACACCTACCTCTGCGTATTTCCGAGCATTTTCTAGGGTGATGCCACCAGATGCCTCGCTCTTAGCACGACCAGCAATCTGGCGTACCGCTAAATCGCAGAGCTCGGGAGACATATTGTCGAGCAGGATGAGTTCCGCTCCAGTACTTACCGCCTCTTCTAACTGTGAGAGCGAATCGATTTCGATTTCCACGGGTATATCTGGGAAACGAAGTGTGAGTGCAAGATAAGCGGCTGTGATGCTTCCAGCTGCCACGATGTGATTGTCTTTAATCATCGCAGCGTCCGAGAGAGACATTCGGTGGTTAACTCCGCCGCCCATGCGCACTGCGAATTTTTCAAAAGCACGAAGGCCCGGCGTAGTCTTTCGAGTATCTCTCACTTGTGTTTGGCTACCCGCAAGGACATTGCTCCAGGCTCGAGTGGTCGTCGCAATTCCGCTCAACCGCCCAAGGAAATTAAGTGCGCTCCGTTCGCCGGTCAATAACCCTTGGGCTGTACCGATTGCAGTAAAGATCACTTCTCCCGACTTCGCTTGTGCACCGTCGTACATATGGTCAACGAATTTCACGCCTCCACCACACGCCTCAAGCAGAATTACCTTAGCTATGACGATGCCAGCCACTACACCGTCAGTGCGCATACGAAAATCTGCCAGCACCACAGTGCCACTCGGAACCAGCGCAGTTGTCGTGACGTCAACACCGCCATCTAAATCTTCTGCGATAGCACGTTGCGCCATATGCACAACAAATTCCGGATCAAGCCCCAGAGACGTGATGGATTCCCTTAATTCTTCAGGGAGTTGCATTCGACACCTCCTCGTATGAGTCGTGCCATTCGCCATCGAAATGTTCCACGATTCGATGTTCCCACTTTGTCAGGGTCTCCGGAAAATCTTCCCGCCAATGCGAACCGCGCGTCTCTGCGCGGCGAAGGGCTGCCCGAGTTAAACCGGTAGCAATGAGATGGAGGTTGGTAACTTCCCACGCTTCTACACACGGCGCCACATCGCGCGAACGATCAGCAATTTCCTGCAAACGATCAAGGGTCACGCGCAATGAATTACTACTTCGGAGAACGCCGGCACCTTTCGACATCGCATCAGCGATAAGGGGGCGCATCGCGGGGTCGATAAGCGGCGCGGAGGCATCCGATTGCACAGGGTCGCTTGCGGGTGGCAAATTCTTCTGCAGGTCATCAGCAATACGCGCGCCAAATACCAATCCTTCAAGGAGCGAATTGGACGCCAAACGATTAGCACCGTGAACACCCGTGCATGCACTTTCGCCGCAGGCATATAAGCCAGGAATGGTGGATTGCCCAGCCAGGTCAACCCGAATTCCACCAGATGCGTAATGGGCTGCCGGGGCAATCGGAATCAAGTCTTTATGTGGGTCGATTCCATGTGCCATGCACGAGACCAAGATGGTGGGAAATCTCTCTTCCCAATTAAGGTGTCGACCATCAAGCCACATATGCGGCTTACCGCTCTCCATCATCGCGCGCATTATCGCCTTGGCAACGACATCTCGCGGCGCCAGATCTTCCAAGGGATGCAGGCCCTTCATGATGTGATTACCTTCGAAATCCAAAATTGTGGCGCCTTCTCCGCGCAACGCTTCACTAATTAAAGGTTGTTGTCCTTGGGCGGTGCTACCCAGATACATGACCGTGGGGTGAAATTGCACAAACTCAAGATCAGCAATAGCTGCGCCAGCGCGCAAGCCCATGGCGACTCCGTCACCAGTAGAAACTACGGGGTTGGTAGTTTGCGCATAGATCTGTCCCATGCCACCCGTGGCAATTACGACCGCGCGCGCAAGCGCTTCGCCAACACCGTCACGTTGTCCTTCGCCAATAACGTGAAGTGTGACGCCACAAATTGCGCCATCCTTGTTCTTGAGTGCGTCAATCACCAACGCGTTCTCAATTACTTCAATACCTGGATCTTGCGTCACTGCGGCAAGTAGTGCGCGCGATACTTCAGCTCCCGTGGCATCTCCGCCGGCATGAATGATGCGATCTCGATGATGCCCGCCTTCGCGAGTAAAGGACATTTCACCGGAAGCCACCTGATCAAAGACCGCCCCGCGAGCTATAAGGCGGCGGACCGCTTCCGGCCCTTCAGAGACCAATACTTTGACGGCTTCACGATCACAGAGTCCAGCGCCAGCTTCTAGGGTGTCTTCCTCATGTTGTGCGGGTGTGTCACCAGGTCCAAGAGCAGCCGCAATGCCACCCTGTGCCCATTTGGTGGAGCCCGCATCCACCCGCGCCTTAGTGACGATAAGAACCGAAAGATCAGCGCTTCGAAGTTGAAGTGCAGTGGTAAGCCCAGCGACGCCGGATCCAATCACAATGACGTCCGCGCGCATGCGCCATCCAGGAACGCCACTCTTCAAGGTCCTCATCGGATCTCCACCAGATCATTATCGATCAAACGGACACCATCTAGCGAGGCGGCCAGAATTGCACGCGCTTGACCTCGGAATTCATCACTAATCGGCGCCCAAGTGAGTGGATCGATGAGTTCTAGGTACTCAACTTCCAGCGGAGCCCCCAGGAGGTTGCGTGCCTCAGTAAGGCGCACGCTTGCCGGCTTAGAACTTCCTTGAAGATAGCGAAGAGCCTCGGGAAGTCGCGCGGCCACTTCCCGCTGCGTGACAAAGCGATTTCGACTTGCCATCGCTAGACCATCGCTCTCACGAATCGTTGGACCAGCAAGAATTTCAATAGGCAATGAGTGCGCTTTTACCATTTGGCGAATAAGGGCGAGTTGTTGAAAATCTTTTTCGCCAAAGATGGCAACTGAAGGATTCACTAATTGAAAGAGTCTACGAACGACTGTAAGCATGCCAGCGAAATGGCCTGGCCTGTGAACACCTTCGAATACGCTTCCTAACCAACCAGCATCTTCTAATTTCGTTTCGCCAGGATAAATCTCTGTTTGCTCCGGGATCCAGAGAAGATCGACACCAGCACCCGCAGCCAGAGCAGCGTCGGCATCTTCTGTCCGCGGATACTTTGCAAGGTCAGCTGCGTTATTAAATTGCAACGGATTCACAAAAATACTCATCACCACCACGTCGCACTGTGGGCGGATGGCATCCACGAGCGAGAGGTGACCAGCATGGAGCGCGCCCATGGTGGGGACGAGTCCAATGCGCTCACCACTAGGTAGAGATTTTCTGATGCCGTCAGTGATGATCTTCATGACGCATCACCAAGCAAGGCCAGGAGCGATGTGGCGCGATCTGCCGTGAGCATCCCAGAAGCGAGTGCGCGTTCCGCGGTCAGCCTGCCAAGGACCCGATAAGGCTGTAGCAATTCGGGATGCTCGCGTTTAATCGTTTCAATATGCGCCGCCACAGAACCCACATCTCCACGAGCAATCGGCCCCGTAAGTGCTTGATCACCCCGGCGTAGGACGTTATCCACCGCGGCATCAAGAAGTGGATGAAGAAGCGCTTCAGTTTCTCTAATGCCAATAGATTTCAAAAGATCAGCACCTTGCGCCACAATCGAAGTGATGAAGTTCGTACTCCATGCGAGCGCAAGGTGATACGTGGCGCGGTCTTCTTCTGCAATCGTGATGGGCTCGCCGCCCATTTCAATAACCAGCGCTTGCGCAATCGGGAGAAGTTGAGTGGGCGCTGTCACGCCGAAGAATGCGCCCTGCATTCTCTTCAGATCTACTGAAGTTCCAGAAAAAGTCATAATCGGATGAATGGCGAGCGGCAGGATATTGCTCGAAAGGACATCGTTAAAAATCCCCGCACCAAAGCGACCAGCCGTATGCACCAGAATCTGCCCAGCTTGCAACGCTCCGGTGGTGTGTAACCCGTGTGCCAATTCGGCAAGTGCATCATCTGGGGGCGTCAAAAGTAAGAGATCGCAGGTGCGTGCTACTTCATCTGCAGAAAGTATCGGCACCCCGGGAAGGAGCAACTCAGCACGGTCCTTGGAGGCGTTGCTCACCGCGTGAATGCCAACGACCACGTGCCCCGCAGCAGCAAGTGCAGCGGCGAAAGGCGCGCCCACTCTCCCGGCGCCGATTAAACCGACGCGCAGGCGTGCTGTATCTACTTGCCCTGCACTCATGCTCATATAGGTCGTTCCAGTCCTCGTCGGGTACCAGACGTCATGAGTGTAAAGCCAGGAGCATGGAAGAATCCACTTCGTGCCGACATATGCGCTGGGACCGGTCTCCGGGGATCATCAGATCCTGGCAGGACACCCGGCCTCCCATGGTGGACTTCGCCTCCACCTCGAGGCTCCCGGTGGGGTCATTGAGAGCGCCCGAATCGAGCACGGTTTCATGAATCGTGGCGTCGAACACCTCTTCCCCGCTCGGGATTATCGCCAAGGCCTCATGATGGCCAACCGACACGATTGGAGCGCACCAAGTAGTGGCGAGTTTGCTTACGCGCTCGCTGTTGAATCGCTTTTAGGACTCAAGACTCCCCCGCGCGCTGATCTCATCCGTGTCATCATCGCTGAATTGGATCGCGCCTCATCGCACGCGCTCTTTCTCGCAGCCCTTCCCGGGTTCACATCCCCACTCTTAGCGCTTCGCGAAAAGTTACAAAGTATTTTAGAAGCGGCCACTGGCGCTCGCATGCATCACCACATGATCGTCATCGGTGGAATTCATCACGATGTTGATCTCGCTTGGCTCGGAGGTGAGCTCACACCACTTATAGAAGAATTTCAGGCCGTTGATGTAGCGAGTTTCGCCGCAAATTGGAAAGAAGTAGGAAAGGTTTCGAGTGAGACTCTACTAAGTCATGGTGCCAGTGGAATTATTTTGCGCGCTGCCGGCAGCGAACTAGATGAGAGAACTATCCGCCCCTACTCTGGCTACTTCGAACTTCCAGTGAAGGTGAGCACTAGAAAAGCAGGTGACATATCTGCACGAATAGAGCTACTTCATGATGAGCTTCTCAACTCACTTCAATACGCAATATCCGCAATAGCCGCTATGGACGAACTTACTGATCACGAGATTTTGCAGCGCACACCCAAGAATTTGCGATTGCCCGATGGCGAGATTTTTGTGAATGTTGAAGGCGCATTGGGCATCACCGGTGTGGCTCTCTTCTCTGAAGGTGATCGATCGCCCGCCAGATTGCGCTTACGCACACCTTCCATGGGAAACCTTTCGGCGCTAGAAGAAGCGCTACCCGGGCTCAAGCTAGATCACCTCGAAATAATGTTAGCTTCCTGGCCGTTTCTACCAGGCGATCTCGACCGCTAAACCAAGATTAGAATCTACACATGGCTACCAACCCGGATCGCGCTTCCTACTTTCCTGCGATAGAGAAGAAGTACGGGCATCCTATGTCGTACTGGTTTGCCCAAATGAAAGAGATCGCAGATCGAAAGTATCCCGAGCAAATTGCATTCTTGCGCGAGAATCACGCTTTTAGTCAGGCGCATGCCAACGCGCTTGTCTTGTACTCGCGAGGCTCGCTCAGTTCAAAAAGATATACCACTGTTGATCAATATCTAGCCCAGTTTGATGAAACGAAGCAAACCACGGTGCTAGGAATAATCAAGACACTGAGTACCAAGTATCCAAAAGCCGAGTGGGTAATCGCTTGGAATCAGCCAATGTTGAAATACCAGGATCAGTACATCTTTGGAGTCACTGTCTTAAAGAACCATATTTTGATGGCACCCTGGAGTACTGATGTCCTCAATGATTTTCTACCAAGACTCACAGGTTACGAAGTGAACAAAAAGACCATCAAGATTCCAGTCGATTGGAAGATCGACGCGAAATTACTGAAAGAGATGGTTGCTGCCAGAATTGCCGAGTTCTAGGTCAAGTAATTTAACCTCATCGAATCCAATTCGACGCCATTTCTTCACCTGCCATTCATCGAGCCCCACGCCTTTGAGGTCGGCTCCATACCATTATTGAAGTGCTTCCCCTTAAACGTCCAACAAACGAAGGGAAGTTGCCATGTCAAATTATCTTGAATATCCAACTTGTTTCGCTTGTCGTTCCATTGATTTGGAAATAGTTACGCATGCGGATTTTGGGCCAATGTTCATGTGCGATGAGTGTGGATACTCCTGGGTCGCCTCATTCGAGAGCATCGACCCTGAGATTTCTCAAATCGTCGTAAAGCTTAAGGTAGCCTGACCTCATTAGCAGTGAGGTCTACTTCTTCTTATAACCTGCTGGGCAGACCGGCTTTATCCCCGAAACCTTCTTCGTGGTTTTGCCCTTCGTGCAAATGATGGTCTTACTATTTGCTGCCTCTTTTTCGAGTAAGGGAATCGAGAAGTTAAATTCACCGGTCTCTTCCTCCGCATAACTCTTGATAACTTCCATATCCGACGTGAGATCCATCAAATTCATGTTGATGAATTCTCGTACATGTAAGAAATCCTTAAGAATGAAATTATAGGAACTTAGCAATTTTGGGTTATTGGCTGTCATCGCCTTAATTGCCAAGATCCGCGCATATTGCAAATCAAAGATTGGATCGTACTGCGCGTGGATAGCCACAACTTGTTGCTCACGCGTAGGTAGTACGTCGGCAGCTCGCGCGACTCCCGTAAATCCAATAAAGAGAGAAACTACCAAGACCCCCATAGTGAACTTGCGTTTCATACTTTCAAGGTACTTCGCCAAACTTCGTAACGCAATGAAAGTTGAATGTGATCTGCGACCACTAGGTTCGATCTACTTCTTCTTATACCCCACTGGACACTTCGGGGAGATCCCCGAAATTTTCTTCACAGTTTTGCCCTTCACACAGGAAATAGTGATCTGTTTCGTGACTGGCTTTGCACTCGCTTTTACCGGAGCAACGACGGCTGCGCTGACTTGAGATGGCGTGCTTGGCGCCACAGAGACGGGCGCTTGAAACCGAATTCGAATGGTTGTGGACGAAAAGTGATATCCATACCCTCGAATTTCGACAGTGTCTGATGCTGAAAAATATTTTGTGGAGTACGTGGCTGCTTGCGGTGTGCCATCGCTTGAAGTTACTTCGATAATCGCTTCATTCATCGTCTTGGGTTCCAGCTTGAAGACCTTGCGGATCATGTCTCCGCGTATGCTTGCCTCAACCCAGCCCGTAATGAGATCGCCAAAGATATCGAAGTGTGTGCCGGTCGAGACCACTTGAATCATGTTCGTCGCAGGATCGACCGTGACGCGAGATTCACATCCACCGTTCTGAGTAATGAAGATTCCCCCAGGAGGAGTCCCTTGCAATATTGCATACTCGCGATAGTAGGGCTCGATAT
>WLIL01000048.1 GCA_009702245.1 Actinomycetota bacterium | reverse complement strand
TCAACTGAAGTACGAAATTCATCTGGGAATTTTTCTCGAATACCGCTATTGATGCCATCGCTAGAAAGGACCAAGTCGTACTCGGCCATCAATTGCTCAACTGGTGGGGCTTCTGTTTCAAAAAGTACGTTCACTCCGTGCGCAATCGCACGACGTTGCAAAATCTCAAGCAAATCGGTGCGACTCATGGCCGCAAAGCCATGACCCCCGCTTGTAATCACATCGCCTTTGAAATGAATATCAATGTCATCCCAGTAGGCGAACTTCTTGGCCATCTCTTCATGGATCTCTGGATCGGAGAGGCGAATGCCGGAGAGGGTTTGATCGCTGAAGACCACGCCAAAGCCGAAGGTGTCCAGCGGCTTATTACGCTCCCAGATGGTGATCTCGTGGTGGGGCTGCACCTGCTTGAGCAAGCTCGCGAAGTAGAGACCTCCGGGGCCAGCCCCGATCACGGCAATCCTCATGGCGTAGAGTCCTTCCTAGGACGAGCAAGTCATAGCGGGAAATTGACTATCGCCAACCCTACGACAGAAGTACTGGGTGTGCCACACTTAAAATATGGTTTATGGGAGCGCTTTGAGGCAGGAGAGATGATGAAGTTAGCCGGACGGGTAGCCCTGGTGACTGGAGGCGCTGGCGGCCTAGGAGGCGCTATTGCCCTGGGCGCGGCAGAGGCCGGCGCGGCTGTCGCCATCCTCGACGTCAAAGGAGTAGATGACGCCGTTGCTCATCTCCACTCGCTGGGTTTCAAGGCTGCTGGCCGCACCGTTGATGTCCGCGACGGGAAGGCGGTGGCGGGCGCGGTTGAATCACTGGCCGCTGAACTTGGTCCGATCGACACTCTCATCGCTGCCGCTGGCGGATCACTGGGCACCCCTCGCGATCTCGACGATATTTCCGAAGATGATCTCGATCTCGTACTCGATGTAAATATCAAAGGGACCTTCCACTGCGCACGTGCAGTACTTCCCTTTATGCGCCAAGCGGGACGCGGCGCGATCGTTACTTTCTCTTCGATTGGTGGGCGAAGTGCGAGCCCAGTCACCGGCGTTCCCTACGCAGCGGCAAAAGCAGGATTGCTCGGTCTCACGCGCCGCCTTGCTAAAGAAGTCGGCGGCGAAAATATTCGCGTTAACGCAATCGCGCCAGGCCTCTTTCTCACAGATCGCCTCCAAGGCATGTTCGATGCACTCCCTGAAGCAGACCGCCGGGAAGTGATTGATTCCATTCCCCTGGGCCGCATGCCTAGTATTCAAGAGTGCGTAGATCCAGTGCTCTTCCTGGCAAGCGATGAATCTTCCTACATCACCGGTGTCGTTTTAGACGTCAACGGTGGACGATTCATGGCAGGATAGAACCATGAGCAAAGAAATGGTCGATGCATATCGGGAGTCTGGTGAGATTTTCATCGCTCGCGCTAAAAATCTCTCTCCTACGCAAATGAATACGTCACCGTCGTCTGGCCAATGGTCACCTGCTTACATTGTGCATCACATGGCCGATGCTGAAGCATTCTTCACTACGCGCTTTATGAGTATTTTGAGCGATGAGATGCCCGACGTGGTGCCATTTAATGAGGCAGTATTTCCCGACACGCTTCACTACGCATTGCGAAGTGCGCATGCATCTTTGGCCTTGATCGAAGGCGCGCGAATGGCTTCTGCAGAGATATTGAATTCGATTGAATCTGCTGAGTGGAGTCGCAAGGGAAGGCACACAGCGCTCGGCGAGTACTCACTTCATGATGCTGTCGCAAAAGCGACTAGCCATATTCAGGATCATCTTGCACAAATCGAGGAAACACTAAAGGGCTAACTGGCTACTTTTTTAGTTTGGGCATTCCTATTTTGAATTCGCGCCCCTGAGTTACACCTTCAGAACGCCAGAGAAGCATCACCACCAGCGTGAGCGCAATGACTATTGCGCGGGTGCCATTGGGAAGATGAACAACAATTCCGAGAATCGGTTTCTGCTGCTCCATCATCAGTAAAATTTGACCAATGCCAGTAACCAAAAGAGTGCCCACAGTAGCGCCCCACAAACTCGCGCTACCGCCTATGATCAACATTGAAAGTGTCATAAAGGTGTACGGCAAGTAGTAATCCTGAACTTGAACGGTGCCAGCTACGTGCGCGAACATCGCTCCCCCAAGTCCGGCAATCGCGCCAGAGAGCGTGAAGGCAATCCATCGGACTCGCGTGATGCTAATGCCGAGTGCTGGAGCTGCGAGTGGATCCTCGCGGGTAGCGCGCAAAGTGCGGCCTGCACGCGAGATCCCAAAGAGATAAACCGCAAGCATGACCAGCACCGTTAAGACAACTGGCTCCTCGAGGAATTGAAATGGCGGAAGCGCGAGTAGCGCCTGCGAACCAGGTCCAATTCGGTTGTTGTAGAAGAAGATGTTGTAGGCGACCCCTAGGAGTGCAAAGGTCGCGATACCAGCAGCCAAACCATTGAGGCGCATGAGGAGCAGCCCTGATAGACCAGCAACCAGCGCACCAGCCGCGATTGCAAGCAGGAGGCTCGGATACATCCCCAGATTCAGGTTTACCAGGAATGGATAGAGGTTTTGAAGTTGAAGGGAGTTCTCTTTGATATTGCTCGGCGTCGTCACGATGCCTGATGCAAAAGCGCCAAACATGGCAAAAGCTCCATGGCCAAATGAGAGCACGCCCGAATTACCTACGAATACATGAAGCGCTAGCACCATAACAAAGAGTGCCAAAGTGCTCTGCACAATAAGAAGGCCCTGAGCAGATTGCAGACCAACTACATATGAAAAGGCTATGACAATCAAAATTGGGCCAAGAAGTTCTTGGAGACGAAGGCGGGTAGTCATCAGACACGCTCCTTCGTGGCGAACTTACTTAAGATGCCACCAGGGCGAACAAGCAAGATCACAATGACAATCACAAACATCCACGAGTAGGCATAGACACGACCGTTACCAAGAATCACATTGAGAAGTGAGAGCACCGCACCCACAATAAAGCCTCCGAGCGCGGAGCCGCGAAGACTATTCATGCCACCGACCACGATCCCCACGAGTGCGAGGATGGTGATATCGAGACCAAAGCGCGGGTCAACTTGCGGATTCCCCACCACATTCACGAAGGCCACTACTGCAGCAAGTGCACCACTAATGACAAAAGCCGAAGCGATCAGCCGATTTGAACGCACTCCCAACAATCTTGCGGTTTGGAAATCACTCGCTGCCGCCCGCAATTGCAAACCGAGCTTGGTGCGCTCGATCAAATACCCCATCGCCAGAAGAATGACTACTGCTAACACTATTGTGACCACGCTGGCAGTAGTGATGGAGACGCCACCTACAGTAAATGCACCGGTCAACCCAGTAGCCACCGAGGCCGAGCGAGGTAAAGCGCCAAAGACCAGCTCATAAATTTTCTGCAACAAGACACTGACCCCGAAAGAAACGATGAGCATGGTTGCTGGATTCGATCCACGTAACCGGCGATAAGCGAGTAACTCCATCAAAAGAGCCATCAAGGAAGCCACCACGACCGAGAGGACGATGCTTACCACCAGAGGAAACTGATGAGTCATCACCAAGGTGTAGGACGCGACGGTGATTAATTCGGCATGGGCAAAGTTGACCAAGCGCATGACGCCAAATACCAAACCAAGTCCGAGCGCAGCTAGTGCATAGACTCCACCCAAGCTCACAGCATCCAAAATTGCTTGAATCATCTACTCCCCCGAATTTCCGAAGTAGGCGGCTGTAAGCTTGGCTTCATCAGCGGCATCCTCTTTCGTCAAAGTAGCTTGCAACTTGCCGGCTCGAAGCACATGAGTCCGCTCAGCGAGACGGGTGACCAAGTGCGCACGTTGTTCCACGATCACTACGGCAGTTCCTGATTCAGCAATCGCGATCAAGCGATCAAATACGTCTTTTACGACGGTAGGTGAGAGACCAAGGCTCGGTTCGTCAAGCAAGAGCACTCGTGGATCAGCTACCAGTGCGCGCGCGATAGCGAGTTGTTGTTGCTGTCCGCCACTGAGCATGCCGGCTTGGTGATCGCGATGTGTAGTAAGTACGGGGAAGAGATCGTGCACGCGCTCCAAGGCGCCCTTCTCTCCATGTTTGTCACGTCGACCCGTGAGACCAAGAGTGAGATTTTCGATCACAGAGAGCCCACTAAAGATTTGGCGACCCTCTGGCACAAGTGAGAGGCCGCGGCGGACAATATCTTCGGGCCGCTTGCCAGAAATATCTTCACCATCGAGAAATACTGATCCACCGCGAAGGCCCACCGTGCCGACGATGGCACCGAAGAGCGTGGATTTGCCAGCCCCATTAGGGCCAACGATGCCGATAAGTTCACCCTTGCTTGCTGTCAGCGAGACCCCAAAGAGCACATCAACTTTTCCGTAGCCAGCACGTAAATCTCTTACTTCAAAGAGCGTCATCAGTGGCCACCCCCAAATGCTGCATCTCCGAGATAAGCACTCTTTACGCCTTCGTCATTAAGCGCCGCTTGTGGCTCGCCATCAAAAATCATAGATCCAGCAGCTAGCACCACTACGCGGGAGCACGCCTGCGCCACCAGGCCGACGTTGTGCTCCACAAGGAGCATTCCACACCCAGTCTCTTCGCGAACTTTTGATAGCGCAGCAAGGAGCGCAGGAACTTCATGTTCATTTAAGCCAGCGGCTGGTTCATCCATAATTAAGTACTTGGGTTGCGCCGCGAGTGCGCGCGCTAATCCAACGAGGCGAGCCGACCCGTGTGAGAGCCCGCCGGCCGGGATGCCTTCAAGATCCGTACTTCCCAGCACTTCAAGAACGTGTGCACTGCGTTGGCGAGCGATCTTTCCAGAGAGGCCCAAACCAAGTGCCCCCAGAGCAACATTCTCTGCAACAGTTAATTGTGGGAAGAGACGTCCGGCTTGAAATGTGCGCGCGACGCCCATTTGCGCACGCACGTGTGGCGCATATTCATCAAGTGGCGTGCCATCCAATGTGACGAGACCGGCATCTTGTTTTTCATATCCCGCAATAATGTTAATCAACGTCGATTTGCCTGCGCCATTAGGTCCCAGCAAACCCACGGATTCACCGGCGTTCACAGTGATGGAAACATTGTCGAGCACCTGAAGAGCGCCGAATGACTTGCTGATTTCAGCAGCTTCGAATGCTCGATTCACGGGTACTCCTTTTCACATACTTCCCACTTGCAAAATTCTCAGAACTTCTACCCTCATAATAAACGCGAGGTGCGCGGTTTCCCACGCACCTCGCGTTTACTTCGAACTATTTACTTTGTAGGAAAGGTGGGCTTTACGGCCGCACGGTATTCCACAAATGCATTCTTACCATCAGTGATCTTCAACACGGCCATGGGGCGTGAGACGTTCACGTGAAGCGTTGCATCAAATGAAGTCGGACCTGCAGTGAGGTCTTCGTTCACGAACTTCTCCATCTCGCCAGCGAGCGCCTTGCCATCGAAGCTTGCGGCGCGCGTTGCAGCGAGCGCGAATGCTTCAACAGAGGATGCACCAGTGATGAGACCGCTTGTGCCAGCTGGGCTACCAGTCTTGGTTTGGAAAGCGGCGAGGAGATCGGTGACCTTTGGATTCGGATCATCGCCCCAGACAGATGCGTAAGTAACGACGTAGTAGTCGTTGAGCTTTGAATCTGCTGCACGCCAGAAGGCACCGTCCATACCGAAGCCCGAGATGATTGGCGTATTCAAGCCAGCACCACGGATAGCGGCCTGCGCTTCAGCGCCGCCACCTGGGTATGAGCAGAGTGCGATAACGGCAGCGCCGTCCTTCTTTGCGTTAGCAACCTGTGCGGTTACTGGCTTGTCGAGCTTGCCTGCTTGGGTCTGGCTAAATTGCTGCACAGACTTCACAGTTCCACCGAGTTCCTTGAAGCGAGCTTCGAAAGCATCGCATTGGCTGGTGGTGTAAGCGATCGACATATCCTTGAAAAGAGTCGCGGTCTTGCCGAGCTTCTCGAAGGCGTACTCAGCCATGATCGCGGCTTCGCCAGGAACAGCAGAGCCGAGCGAGAAGCCAAGTGGGAGGCCATTGTCTGGACCCATTGCAGTTGACCCTACGCAAGGAGCAATGACGAGAACACCAGCGGTGTTAGCGACCTGTGCAGACTTGGCGTTGATGTCAGCATCACAAGTAACGAGAAGAAGCTTCGCGCCCTTTGCGATGAAGTCAGTTGCGATTTGTTGACCCTTGTCAGGGTTGGTCTCGGTGTCCACTGCCTCAAGAGACAGTTGGCAACCATTGACGCCACCTTCAGCGTTGATCTTATCTACGGCAATTTGTGCTGTAGTAAGAGCAGGAGCATCGAATGGTGACATAAATCCGGTCTGAGCCATTGCGGCACCAATCAAGATTGGCGCTTCGCATGCAGCGGCGGCTGCAGGGGCTTCAGACTCTGTAGAGCTACTTGTCGAGGAACAGCCAGCTACGAAGAGTGCAGCAGTGACGAGTACCGCGCCAAGACCTTTAGAGAACTTCATTAAGACTCCCTTGTCTGTCCAGGTGTTGGTCGGAGGTGTACCAACGGTGGGCGAATCATCTCGCGCGCCATTCGCGCCCGTCAATCATGCGCAACATAATTTGCTTACGAGTTTATTCATTAGAGAAGAAAATCCTTTTTGACCGTTATGAGGCTTATATTGCAATTAGCCTAAGCTTCAATAACGAGCGCGATACCGAGACCCACCCCGATGCAGGCAGCCGCCACCCCAATGCCGCCACCCTGGCGACGGAGCTCCCTGGCTAATTCCATCACCACTCGATTAGCCGAAGCGCCCACTGGATGGCCGATGGCAATCGCTCCTCCATGGGGATTAACCAGGTCGCGATCAATTTCTGGTATCTCATGGAGCACCGTGAGCACCATCGATGCAAAGGCTTCATTAATTTCCCAGACCTTCACATCCGCAATCGACTTGCCTGCTCTTGCGAGCGCGCGATGAATCGCAGGTACCGGTGCCAACGTGAATTCATCGGGTGCAAGTGCGGTGACCGCGGAGGAGAGAATGTAAGCCATCGGTTCTAGACCCAGTGATTGAGCAGCGCGCTCACTGGTAATCAGCGAAGCCGCGGCCCCGTCATTTACGGGCGAAGAATTTCCAGCTGTTCCGCTTCCGCCCGGTGTGAAAGCCGATTCCAACGCACCCAACGTTTCCATCGTGGTGCTTGGACGAATCGATTCATCTCGCGAGAGACCGTTGATTTCAAAGACGTGATCGTGCAATCCCGCTTCCCAGGCAGCGTGAGCGCGCGTATGGGAGCGCACCGACCATTCATCTTGCTCCGCGCGACCGATCCCTAAACGTTCGGCGATGCGTTGCGAGCTCTGCCCCAGCGAGAGGATCCAATCGGGGTGCATCTTCGGATTAATTAATCGCCAACCGACCACGCTCTGATGCGCCACCGAATCCGGCGTGAGCGCAGGTGCATCTCGCTCTTGACTCCGCTCTACGATCCATGGGGCCCGACTCATGCTTTCCACCCCGCCGGCGATCATGATGTCGGCATCTCCCGAGCGGATAGCGCGCGAGGCTTGCACGATGGCCTCAGCCCCCGACCCGCAGAGACGATTAAGGGTCACTCCAGGAATGGTGTGGGGCAAGCCAGCTAAGAGAACTCCCATGCGAGCCACGTTGCGGTTATCTTCACCGGCCCCGTTGCTATCCCCGGCGATCACATCTTCGATACTCGCCGGGTCTAAGCCTGGAGTTCGATCTACCAACGTGCGTAGGGTGGCCGCAAAGAGATCATCAGGGCGAATCGTGGAGAGCGCGCCCCGGTTCTTACCGAAGGGGGTTCGGGTGGCATTGGCCAGGACGGCGCGCGAGGTACTCATCTGTCGTATTATTGTCGATCGCAAGGGATACGCACTATTCCGCCTTGATCAAGGAGACGGAAGAGTAGCTCTGGTCCGGGAGATTGCAGAAGCGAAGGGGTGGTCATGAGCGCTACCTCTCTGCGTTGTCTCGTCACCGGCGCGGGCCGCGGAATTGGTCGCGGTATTGCTCATGATCTCATATCAGCCGGCCACCAGGTGGTCCTGACCGCACGCACCGAGAGCGAACTATTGGAGAGCGCGGGCGGCGCCAGTAACGCTCACATCATCACCGGAGACGTCACCACCGACGCAACTGAGCTCGTTCGCAAAGCCACTGCCCTGTTAGGCGGCCTCGATGTACTTGTACTCAACGCCGGCGAAGGAATCTCTTCTAAGTTTGAAAAGACCAGCGACGAATTATGGAGTAGCCAAATTGCGCTGAACCTTACTGCGCCCTTTCAGATGATACGTGAGGCTATTCCTGCGATGAAGAGCCAAGGTTTTGGTCGCATCGTGGTGGTAGCAAGTAGCGCTGGAAAAATTGGAGCGGCTTACATCACTGCTTATTCCGCTGCCAAGCATGGCGTACTGGGCTTGGTACGCTCTGTCGCTGCAGAGAACACCGAAAGCGGAGTCACGATCAATGCCGTCTGTCCAGGTTTTGTTGATACGTCGATGACTCAACGATCGGTGGCAAATATTATGGCGCGTACCGGCAAGAGCAAAGAAGAAGCCATCGCTGGACTCGTCGCGCATGAGCCACACAAGCGATTACTTACCGTTCAAGAAGTTTCCGATTCCGTTATTCGACTCATCAATGGAAACAGTAACGGCGTTGCCGTCGATTTACCTGAATCCGATCTGCCAGAGAGGGATAGCCATGTTGGAACCGATTAATCCTGAGACCCTCGCACCTCCCGTTGGCTTTAGTCATGCGATGATCGCACCCGCAGGAGCACGCATTGTTTTTCTCGCTGGGCAGACTGCGCTCAACAAAGAGAGTGTCATTGTCGGCGATGGCATCGTTGAGCAATTCGAACAAGCACTCACCAACATGCTCACTTCGCTTAAAGCATCAGGAGGATCGCCCACAGACTTGGCACGCGTCACCATCTACTCCGTTGACCCAGTGGACTATCGCGCACATGCACGCGAAATCGGCCAAGTGTGGAAGCGCCACATAGGCAAGCATTACCCCGCCATGGCGCTCATCGGCGTGGTACGCCTCTGGGACGATGCGGCACTTGTCGAAATCGAAGGCACCGCGGCTATCTCGTGACCGCACTCGCTCCGCTCTGGTCTGCCGAATCAATTGCGATTATCGGCGCGACCGAACGTGCCGGTGCAATGGGCAGACTCCCCCTCGACTACTTACAACGTTTCGGATACGAAGGAAAGATTTATCCCGTAAACCCCAAAGGCGGAACCATCCTTGGTCTTGATGCATTTTCGTCAATGGCTGAGGTGCCAGAGAGAGTCGAGCTTGCCCTCATCATGGTGCCCGCCGCATCAGTAGCGCAGGCGGTCACAGATTGTGCGAATGCCGGTGTCGGTGTCGCAGTAGTGATGTCTTCAGGTTTTGCCGAAGCTGGTGATGCAGGTGCACTTGCGCAAGCAGATTTGGTATTGATTGCGAAAACCAGTGGGATGCGCTTAGTCGGCCCTAACTGCATCGGTTCAGTGGGTGGCAAAAAGAAAGTGCTCGCAACTTTTAGCCCAGTTTTCGGCTCCGATTCAACGCGCGTTGAAGCCGGATCACTTGCTCTTATCAGTCAATCAGGTGCACTCGGCTATGGCACTTATTCACTCGCTCAAGAACGCGGTCTCCCTGTGGGCATCGCAGTCACTACGGGCAATGAAGCCGACGCCACGGCACTAGAAGTAGCCGCCGAGATTTCATACGACGATTCAGTATCAGGTGTGCTTCTTTATCTTGAAGGTTTAGAAAGCATTGACGCACTACGCGGAATTGCCAGCAGGAAACCCACAGCAATACTTAAAGCTGGGCGCTCAACGGCAGGAGCGGCGGCGGCTGCCTCCCACACTGGCGCACTTGCCAGCGAAGATCGAGTAGTGGATGCCGCTATCAAGGCCGCGGGGGCCATTCGCGTAAACGATGTAGAACACCTACTCGACGCCGGAGCCGCGTTTGCGTCCGAGCGAACTCTCGCAGGAAAGCGCGTTGCCATCGTGACGACTTCTGGAGGTAGCGGAATTCTTGCGGTGGATGCACTGGAAGCCGAAGGGCTTGAACTTGCATCACTTGATCCAAAAACCATCGCTGCGCTCGAGGAAGTAATTCCAGCTTATGGAAATGCCACCAATCCCGTGGACGTGACTGCAGCTGTCATGAGTGAACCCGGTCTCTTTGAAAAATGCTTAGCGCTGGTTGCGGCCGATCCCCATGTCGATGCCATCATCGCATGCTTTTGTGTACTCACCGGAAATGACGTAGAGAAAATTGCACACGCATTAGTAGAAACACGTAATGTGCGCGACCTACCTATCGTGGTGGCGCGAACTGGCGCCGCGGCCCTAGCCCCACAAGGTGCCATGCTCTTAAACGCCGCGCAGATTCCAGCATTTCCTACTCCCGAGCGCGCTGTTCGCGCACTTTCGATTCTGCACGCAGTCTCACAACCGAAGAGAACCATCGCAGTGCGCCCACCGCTCTGCGCGCCACTTGCCACTCCCACAGTTGGCGCAAACGAAATTGAACTAAAGAGTGCCTTGGCATCGGCCGGGCTACCGATTCCAGAATCACTCCTTGCGACCACTCTCGATGAAGCCCTCGCTGGTGTGGCACGC
>WLIL01000047.1 GCA_009702245.1 Actinomycetota bacterium | reverse complement strand
TTTCGGACCGATTTTGTCGAGCAGCATTTCGTTAGGACTTAGTGGGAGTTGGGCGCTTCGCACCTGTGCACTACTCATATTCATCGGTGGCATGGCCCTAGCCACTTCTTCGGTTTCCCGTCGTTGGATTCCAGAAGAGAAAGTGCCAGGCGCAGTCTCACTCTGGAAATCTCCGGGGATTCGACTACTGATGCTCGAAGGAGCCTTCATCGGATTTGGTTGGGGCGCCTTTGACGTGGGACTGCCCGCCAGCGCCACTTTGGCCGATAAAGCACACCTCGCTGGACCCATCTTCGCCTGCATGGGAGTAGGCACCGTCCTCGGCGTGAGTTTTGCCGGCGTTATTTCCAAGAAAGTTTCATCTCTTCGCGCAATGATCATGAGTTATGGAATCTGGGTGCTATCGGTCCTCCCCTTGCTCTTTATTTTCCGCCCCTCGCCAACGCTCTTCGTCGTCGCCTTTCTCGTCGGCCTTGCCGGCGGTCCGCTCCCTGTCTTCTATTGGGAAGTTCTTGATGCAGTAAGACCCATGGGAAGCGCCGTCGCTGCACTTGCATGGATCTGGGCCTTTGAAGGCGCGTTTGCATCCGCAGGCGCCGCCGCTGCCGGTCATATCGCAGAAACGTGGGGGGCAAGGTACGCCTTAGCCATCACGCCACTTGCCGTTCTCTGTGGCTTCATGTTGATTCTCTTCGGTCGTCGCATACTCGCCGCCGCGGACAGAATCCCTTCCGAGGAAGAAGTAGGCGACGCACTGGTCGAGAGCGAAGACGCCCGAACTAACGGCTAGTGGGCTCCTTCATCCCAGTTCTTACCAATACCCACGTTTACATCTAGCGTGACATCGAGCAGATAAGCGCCTTCCATCTCGCGAGTCACAATCTCTCGGACACGATCCACTTCCCCAGGGGCCACTTCAATAATCAGCTCATCATGCACTTGAAGCAAGAGACGAGACCTCAACTTAGCTGCCGATAATTCTCGGTCAACGGCCAGCATTGCAAGTTTCACGATGTCTGCCGCTGTTCCTTGAATGGGTGCGTTGAGCGCCATACGTTCGGCCATCTCACGGCGTTGGCGATTATCGCTGGCCAAATCTGGAAGGAAACGTTTCCGCCCTAGAAGCGTCTCGGTATATCCCTTCTTTCGGGCCTCCACCACAACTTCGCGCAAGTAATCTCGCACGCCACCAAAACGTTCAAAATAGTTCTCCATTAAATTTCGCGCATCACCGTCAGAAATTCCGAGTTGACCAGCTAAGCCGTATGCGGATAGGCCATACGCCAAGCCATAGGACATCGCCTTAATCTGGCGACGCATTTCAGGAGTCACCGCAGTTGCATCGACGCTAAAGACTTGGCATGCCACAGTGGTGTGCAAATCTTCCCCTGATGCAAAAGCTGCAATGAGACCGGCGTCCTTTGAGAGGTGGGCCATGATGCGCATTTCGATCTGACTGTAGTCCGCAGTGAGTAGGGACTCGAAGCCCTCACCGGCAATGAAAGCTGCTCGGATCTTTCTGCCCTCTTCAGTTCTTACCGGAATATTCTGCAGATTTGGATCAACCGAGGAGAGCCGGCCGGTGGCTGTGACAGTTTGTGCAAGAGTGGTGTGAATGCGTCCGTCATCAGCGATGGCGCGCTCTAGCCCTTCAACAATCGATTTGAGTTTTGAAAAATCACGATGGTTCCGGATGATTTCCAAGAAAGGATGCTGACTCTGAGTGCGCAACCAATCAATCGCATCGGAGTCTGTGGTGAACCCAGTTTTATTCTTTTTCGTTTTAGGAAGGTTGAGTTCGTCAAAGAGAACAACTTGTAATTGTTTGGGAGAGGCAAGATTAACTTCGTGACCCACCATCGAGGCCCCATCTTCGGATGCCCGTTGTGCGATGCTCGCAAAGTTGCCAGAAAGCTCCGCTAACAGTTGACGAGATACTGCTACGCCCACTGACTCCATCCGATAAAGGAGAGCGGTGAGTGGCATTTCAAGAGTGTTATCCAATTCGGTCAATCCAGCTCGCTCAATCTCTGGCTCGAGCACCTTCGCCAACGCAAGGACCGCTTCGGCTTCGGCGATGAGTGGACCATCCGTGCCATCGAGATCGAGAGCTAATTCGTCGCTTTCTGTCTCCACTGGATAGCCCAAATATCGTTCACAGAGTTCTGAGAGGTCTTCTACCTTCTGTCCGGGATTAACGAGGTATGCCGAAATGGCGGTATCTCGGTACACGCCGCTGATGTCATACCCATGCAATGTATGCATTAATGATTTGGCATTGTGCGCAATTTTCTTCTCCGACTCATCGGAGAGCCACTCCTTGAACTCCGCCAAGGTGCCCACTTCAGTACCGGCATTCGAGGTTCGCGCCATGCGCTCTCCCCTGACGGCAATCGCGCTGCCGACAAGATCCACGCTCGTTCTAGTTGAAATAAGTCGAGAAGTTTCTAAGATCTGCTCACCCACAATCAGAAGAGGCTTGACACGTTCTCGGAGCGCCTTGAACTCAAGCAGATCAAAAATTTCGTGCACCGGCGTAGACTCCGCTGGCTTCTGAAGTAAATCTACGATGCTGTACTCAAGCGGCACATCATGGCGAAGGGCTGTTAGATCTCGATTGAGTCTGACTTGCTCATACGCCTCACGGAGCGCGATCCCAACTTTTCCAGGAACCTGTTCGCGCGACTCTAAAAGTTTTGATAGTGATCCATACTCTTGAATCCACTTAGCAGCCGTCTTCTCACCCACTCCCGGAATGCCAGGGAGGTTATCGCTGGGATCCCCTCGCAGCGCGGCATAATCCGGATATTGCAAGGGCGTGAGCCCGTACTTCTCCTCGAGCGCTGCCGGTGTCATCCGCACTAAGTCACTTACACCTTTGCGCGGATAGAGCACCGTGGTGTGGTCATCTATCAATTGAAAAGAGTCGCGATCGCCAGTCGAGATAACGATGTCCATCTGGTGTGCATCAGCCTGAACTTTCAGAGTGGCGATGATGTCATCTGCTTCAAAACCTGGGATTGCAAGCGACTTCACATTGAGAGCGGTCAATACATCCCGAATGAGCTCCACTTGACCTTTGAACTCTGCAGGAGTCGCTGCGCGCGTGGCCTTGTACTCCGGAAAGACTTCTGTGCGAAAGGTAACCCTCGATACGTCAAAGGCAACCGCCACATGGGTGGGCTTCTCATCCTTCATGAGATTGATGAACATCGTCGTGAAGCCGTAGACCGCATTCGTCACTTGCCCTGATGAGGTAGTGAAATTCTCGGGTGGCAACCCGTAAAAGGCGCGATACGCCAAGGAATGGCCATCGAGGAGGAGGAGCTTTTGCCGGGTCACCTGATTGATCCTAGGCTGAACCCATGAATAATTCTGACGATAACTCACGGAGTCTCACGTTGGCGGATGCTATCGCCGGAGACTTAGTGGGAAAGAAACTAGGGTTGAAAATCCTGGAAGCCTCAGCCTCACGGATCGTGGCTACCATGCCCGTCGAGGGAAACACGCAACCTTTTGGCTTACTTCATGGCGGGGCGTCGGTGGCATTAGCTGAATCGCTGGGGTCTTACGGTGCGGCAATTCATGCCGGCCCAGGTAAAGCCATCGTGGGGCTCGACATCAACGCCACCCACCATCGCGCCGGCAAAGCTGGATTAGTGACCGCAGTGGCAACCGCTATAGCGTTGGGGCGCACTATCGTCAGTTATGAAGTAATCATCAGTGACGAAGAAGGTAAGCGACTCTGTACAGCGCGTATCACCTGCATGATCCGCGAATTGACAAAGTAATTGCGAAAGAACTAGCCGCCAAGGTAGGCCTTCGTCACTTCATCGTTTGAAGCTAACTCACTTGCGTTGCCTGACATCTTGACGGAGCCAGATTCGAGAACATAAGCACGATCGGCAACATCTAGAGCGGCAAGCGCATTCTGCTCTACCAAGAGAATAGTGGTGCCTTGTTCGCGAATCTTGACAATCGTTTCGAAGATTAACTCTACGAGAACGGGTGCAAGACCCATCGAAGGCTCATCGAGGAGCAAAAGCTCTGGTCGACCCATCATTGCTCGAGCTACGGCGAGCATCTGTTGCTCTCCACCGCTCATCGTTCCCGCTTTTTGGGTGAGACGTTCACGCAGGCGCGGAAAGAGTTCTAGGACGCGATCGAAATCTGCCGCGATCTCACTCTTGTCGTTTCGAAGAAACGCACCGAGATCTAGATTTTCTGAAACAGTCATACGTGGAAAGATGCGACGACCTTCAGGAGATTGCGTAATCCCCTTCTTAACAACGTCGTGACCTTGCATGCCACTAATCTGTTCACCTTTAAAAAGGATCGTGCCACTCTTTGGGGCGAGCAGACCTGAAATGGTGCGCAATGTAGTGGACTTGCCGGCGCCATTGGAGCCGATCAGGGTGACGATTTCTCCCTTGTCCACATTAAAACTAATGCCTTTGACTGCCACAATCTTTCCGTAGGCAACACTGAGATCTTTTACTTCGAGGAGAGTACTCACTTCCCTCTCCCTTCGCTCGCGGCCTTACCAAGGTAGGCCTCAATCACTCTTTGGTTGCTTCGAATCTCTTCCGGGGTTCCTTCGGCAATCTTTTCGCCACGATCAAGAACTGTGATGCGTTCCGAAACGCTCATGACGACGCTCATGTCATGCTCAATCAAGAGAATTGCCACATCGCGAGCATCGCGTACTCGGTGCACGAAATCGACGAAGACAGCTGACTCTTGCGGGTTCATGCCGGCAGTGGGCTCATCGAGAAGCAAGATCTCTGGCTTTAGTGCGAGCGCGCGTGCAACCTCGAGCCTGCGTTGATCCCCGTAAGAAAGATTACGCGCATACTCTGAAGACCATTTACCAATACCCACGAAATCAAGAATTTCGCGAGCTGTATCAAGCGCTTCTTTCTCCTCCTTGCGTTGTCGAGGAGTGCGCAGGATGGTGGAGGCAATTCCTGACTTCAGGTGTGAGTGCATCGCGACCAACAAGTTCTCTTCAGCAGTCATCAACCCGAAGAGTCGAATATTTTGAAAGGTGCGAGCCAAGCCGATGGAAGCGATCTTATGTGGTGGAAGGTCGGTGATCTCTCGATCTCCGAACATCACCTTTCCTTCGGATGGCTTATATAGACCCGTGAGGACGTTGAAGAAAGTGGTCTTGCCAGCGCCGTTTGGGCCGATGAGTGAGACCACCGACTTCTTTGGGATGTTAAATGACACGTCGTTTACCGCGAGAAGCCCACCGAATTGGACGCTGATATTCGAAGCGTCCAGTACTAGTTCGTTAGAGAGAGTCATCTACTTCTTCTCCTCTTGCGCCGGCTTCAGTTCTTCGTCGGCATCACCCTCGTGGAGGACCATGCGCAAACGCGATTCTGGAATGAGACCCTCTCGTTTAAAGAGAATCATCAGGATGAGCACAAGCCCGAAGAGGAGGAACGTAAAGGAAGGAAAATCGATATCTGTGCCAAATTCCGTGTTGAAGGTATCTCCCAGGGCAGGCAATCCAGTGGAGTTGACCCAGGCGAGAATAAAAGCACCCAGGATGACTCCCCACACATTGCCCATTCCGCCAAGAACCACCATCGCAAGTAAGAAGATGGAGATCGAGAAATTGAAACGCTCCGCGTAAACGCCGTCAACGTGAGTGGCGAAAGCCACGCCGCCAATTCCACCCGCCACCGCACCAACAGCGTATGAAGCAAGTTTGGTGCGCATCAAAGGCACACCCATCATGCTGGCAGCGAGCTCGTCTTCGCGAATAGCGAGCCAAGCACGACCGAGTCGACCACGGCGAAGTTGAAGTGAAATGAAAACCATGAGTGCAGCTAGAAGAACAAAGATAACAAATTTTGATCCAAAGTCGAAAGGACCCAAATCTTTCACGCCAGTGGGGATCGGATCCAGTCGAGTGATTCCCTTAGTACCGTTTGAAAGGTTGAATCCGTTGATATCTTCACCGTTAAAGAAGATTTGTGGAATTATCTCACCAAATCCAAGAGTTACCAGGGCTAGGTAATCGCTCTTAAGGCGAAGTGTGGGAGCCCCGATGACTACACCGAAGAAAGCGCAAACTGCCCCACCAATCACGAGTACTAACCAAAAGTTAATGTGGAGACCTGGCTCGGTGGTAGGGACCGAGGCGAGCCCGTGAAAATTCCATTGCTCGAAGAAGTTGGACATGAACCAACCAGCGCAGTAGCCGCCAATAGCCCAGAAAGCGACATAACCTAAATCGAGAAGTCCTGCGTATCCCACCACGATATTGAGGCCGAGTGCGCATATGACATAGACAAGCGCTTCATTAATAGCTGTGGGCGGTAACCAGAGTTGCAAGAAATCATAAATAGGTAGCGGCAAGCCCTCCCAAGGAAGAGCGTATTGATAGACCACAAACATCACTGCGGCGAGCGCGAGATAACCGAGCGCCCAGGTGCGATGGGAGGCAGGTTGTCTGGTGGCTTTCTTTGCTTTCCGTGCTGCCCGGGTAGCCATCGTTACACCTTCTCTGTCGTTGACTTGCCAAGCAAACCAGCTGGCTTAAAGACCATTATGAGGATCAAAATGGTGAAGACCACGGTCTGAGACCACTTCTGTCCCAGGGCGATTGGCAGACCATCATTGAGACCTTGAATGATGCCAATCAACACGGCGCCAAGAACAGCTCCGTTGAGATTGCCAATCCCACCCAGTACTGCGGAAGTAAAAGCGATCAATCCCAATTGGAATCCTAGATTGTAATTTGTGGTGCCAGTGGTCTGTTGATAGAGCAGACCCGCCGCGCCAGCCAATGCGCCACCGATGGCGAACGTGAACGAGATCGTACGATTCACATCGATACCCATGAGACGAGCAGCGTCTTGATCTTGCGCCGTAGCGCGCATTGCTTTCCCTTGACGAGTCTTTGTGACCACCCAACTTAACAAGAGCAAGAGTGGTACCGCGATAAGGAGCAAGATAACTGTATTCCAAGCAATGTTCACACCCAGCACGGTGAATTCTGATTGTGGGAGGACCTTTGGCCAGTTACGTGGGGTTGAACCATTCCATTTAATTCCGATGAATTGCAGAATAAACGAAACTCCGACCGCAGTAATGAGCGGCGCGATCTTAGGCGCTCGACGCAATCTGCGATATGCAAGACGTTCAATCAAAATGTTGAGGCCACCACAAAAAGCCATCGCTGCGATCAAAGCCGCCAGGAAGGTGAGCCAGCCTGCAAGGTTTGAATTCTCTTGTCCGAACCACACAGTGATGAAATATGACGCAAAGAGCGCGCCCAGCATGAAGAGATCGCCATGGGCAAAGTTGATGAGTTCGATGATGCCGTACACGAGGGTGTAACCGAGCGCGATAAGTGCATAGAGCAATCCGTTACGAAAACCAAGGATGAATACCTGAGCAAATTGAGCTGGAGAGTTGATGATGTTGACAACAATCCAAACCATCGCCAGCGAGGCCAGAACTACTCCGGCCGTCAATTCAATACGACGCCGCCTGATCTGACCAGGAGTTCCTTTGTACTGTCGCACTGCGGCTTTCTCAACAACGGCTGCTTGTGACACATTCCCTCTTTCCCTATTGCCTTCTCACCACGACGGAGTTCTCGTAGGAGAGCCTGCTCAGTGTAATGCGGGTGGTCTTAGAAAACTCTAAGACCACCCGCACCCTTACAACTGATTGCTGTCGAACTACTTAACCGTGATGACCTTGAGGCCAACCTCGGCGCCACCCTTGACGATTTCAATGGTGATGTCCTTATTCAAGGTGTCACCATTCTTGTCGAAGGCGATTGCCTTACCAACAACTGACTTGGTAGCCGAGATCTTGGTGGTTGCGGCCTTCTTGTAGACATCTGCACGAGTACCGTTCGAGCGAGAAATCGCATCGAGGATAACCTGCATTGCAGCGGCACCGTAGATCGAGAAGGCACCGGTTGGCTCGTGCTTGTACTCCTTCTTGTAATCCGCAAGGAACTTAGCTGCAGCTCCGGACTTCGGGAAGAAGTCGATTGCAAGACCAGTGAAGGAGAGGTAAGCGCCATCGGCTTCCGGAAGAGCAAGGAAGTCTGGGTAACCGGTGAAGCCATCTGGTGCCATCAACTTAACGGTCTTGTTATCGCCAAGGATTTTGACCTTGTCTTTCACAAGTTGTCCGCCGTTGAGGTCGAAGATTCCAGCGATGTAGATCATGTCAGGCGAAAGAGCCTTGATCTTCGTGAAGAGAGCTTCGTAGTTAGGTTGCTTGTCATCCCAGCCTTCGCCAACTGCACCCTCAGAGAGAACAGTGAGACCGATCTTCTTTGCTTCGGCGGTGAAAGCCTGAGCTACACCTTGTCCGTAGGTTTGACGATCGTTGAGGACATAAACCTTCTTCACGCCTTCGCTCTTTGCGAAGTTAGCAGCAGCTGATCCTTGATTGTCATCAGTGGTGACAACGCGGAAGTAGTTGCGCTTACCCGTTGGGTAGTACTTCTCTGGCTCGCCAGCGTTCCAAGGCTTAGTGAGGCCTGGGTTGGTGTTGGCGTTAGAAACCATGAGCATTGGACCCTTTGGATCTTGGTTCAACACAGGAACGATGATCTTTGCGCAACCTGAGTTGTAGGTACCCATGACAGCAACTTCGTTGCGGTTAGCAACGTGTGCTTGTGCGTTCTTTGCACATTGTGCATCGTCCCATGAGCCCTTGGCTGCGGTGGAATCGTCGTACTTCTTGAGTACAACATTGTACTTGCCAGCTTTGCCGCCAGCTTGCTTAATGAGAAGTGCAACTGCTTCGTTAGTTGTATCGCTCTGGTCCTTCGAACCACCCTGCAGAGGTAGATCCGTCGAAACCACGAGAGTGGTTGCGCCCTGTGCTTGAGTCGTCATGACGACGCTCATGGCAACAGCAACTGCACCAACTGCAGCAAGCGCCTTGAGTTTCTTTGTCATATGTTCCCTTCCGGAAGTGGCGATGTGATTCCTAACCAGGGGTCGTGGGGTGAATCTTCACCCCACGTTCACATCATTGGTAGGGAAAGTATGCCAAAGGAAATCAAAAAGACCACCTTTAAGTTCTTCTGATAGGCCCGACATATTGCCTATATGGAATATATAGGACATATAAGAAATTTACCACTCTGAAGTCTGACATTTGGCCAGAGAGTGGGAATTGCGGAGGGTCAACCTCCATACTCCTCAATCAGGCGTTCTGCGACCTTGCCCATGGTGGATCGCTCGTCCATCGCTCGCCGTTGGATCGCCTTAAATGACTCTGATTCTGAAAGTTGCTGATGTTCCATCAGGATTGCTTTTGCGCGATCGATAGCTTTACGAGCGGCCAACCGCTCCCCGAGATCGGCCACCTCACCTTCGAGCGCGATGATTTCTTGATGTCTCGTTACGGCAATCTCGATCGCCGGCACTAAATCGGGCAACGAAAAGGGCTTTACCAGGTAGGCCATCGCGCCAGCATCTCTCGCTCGTTCCACTAATTCGCTCTGACTAAATGCGGTCAACATGAGAACTGGGGCAATCCTTGCAGCCACGATCTGTTCGGCCGCCGTAATGCCATCCATCACAGGCATTTTCACGTCCAAGATGACCAGATCAGGTCGTAATTCAAAGGCAAGCGCAAGCGCTGCCTCACCATCTGCCGCCTGCCCCACTACGTCGTACCCGGCCTCGGTCAGCATTTCCACGAGATCAAGACGAATCAACGCCTCGTCTTCGGCTACCACGACGCGATGGCGAGATGCACGCTCAGGATTCAATTGCACAGCGCCAGCCTACGCGGGCAGAGTGGGATTTTGCGGGCGCCACGGGACAGTAAAGTAGCCTTAGAAGTTGGGTGCGAACCCAGCATCACCAGCCTCGGTACTCCAACGGTAGAGAGGGCGGTCTCAAACACCGCACAGTGTCGGTTCGAATCCGACTCGGGGCACTGCGTACTTGCGTACCTACGTATCTACGCCTACCTGTAGGCAGGTGCAACTCCGCTGACCGCATCGCCCACGCAATGGACGCGCATGGCGTTGGTCGATCCAGGAATGCCCGGCGGGGAACCAGCCACGATCACAATTAAGTCACCGGTGACCGCACGTTTGGACTCAAGCAACACTGAATCAATCTGTTTCACCATCTGATCGGTGTGCTCAACCGAAGGCACAAGAAGCGGTTCGACGCCCCACGAGAGCGCCAAACGATTGAAGGTACCGACCTCGGGAGTCAACGCGAGTAGCGGAATAGCAGAGCGCAGGCGTGACATTCGACGAGCGGAATCCCCTGATTGCGTAAACGCCACCAGAAACTTCGAGTTAGTCACAGCACCGACTTCGACTGCGGCCTTCGTAATGGCGCCACCTTTACTACGTGGATTGTGCTGAAGCGGTTTTACTGATGCAAGTGCCACTAATTCGGTTTTCGCGATAATGCGGCTCATCGTTTCGACTGCTTCAACCGCGAATGCGCCTACAGCAGTTTCGCCAGAGAGCATCAGCGCATCAGCGCCATCGAGTACCGCATTCGCACAATCCGTCGCCTCAGCACGTGTGGGTCGGGCAGAAATCATCATTGAATCAAGCATTTGGGTAGCCACAATGACCGGCTTTGCATTCTCCCTTGCGATGGTGATGCACCGCTTTTGCACGAGAGGTACATCCTCAATGGGAAGTTCTACTCCGAGATCTCCACGCGCCACCATAATCGCATCAAAAGCCAAGACTATTTCTTCAAGATTTTCGACAGCTT
>WLIL01000046.1 GCA_009702245.1 Actinomycetota bacterium | reverse complement strand
ATTGAAAATATGACCCAAGTGCGCATTGATCATTACATAGAAGTGAATTTCGCCGGATTCGCGAATTTAGTTGATGCGGTCGGAGGAGTCGATCTCTGCACCAATACAGAGATACATGACAACAAAAGCCACATCGATCTTCCCGCAGGGAAGAATCATCTGGATGGCGTCACGGCCTTGAAGTACGTGCGCGCACGTTATTTCGATGGCACAGGCGATCTTGGACGCATGAAACGTCAGCAGAAGTTCATCGCATCCATGATCGCCGCAACTACCAGCACTGGAACCCTACTTAACCCGGTCAAGCTGCTCAGCGTAATTAACGCTGGGTTAGCGACAGTGACGACCGATCCCGATCTGCAAAAAGACGATCTAGTGACACTTGCAACTCAGATGAAGTCACTCTCAGCGACGAACCTCAACATGCTCACAGTGCCACTCTCAGACGTCAACTACTCCAACAATGGCGTCACCGGCGCAGTGCTTTGGGATCCCGTCCTAGCCCCCCAACTATGGCAACGAATTAAAGACGATATCCCGGTTGCACCTACTCCAAAAAAGGCGACAAAAAGTGCAGCACTTACGATTCCGCCAAAGGACATCGTGATTGAAGTTCAAAATGGCACAGATATAAATGGTCTGGCAGGAAAGGCATCCACCGATCTGGCAGCAGCCGGTTTTGTGAACGGTGCTCCACCATCTACTGCACTCACCACTGTGAAGGCGACAACCATTACTTACGATCCAACTTACGAGGATTCGTTGCGCACCCTCAAGGCGGCGCTCCCTGACGCTCTCACGGTAGAGAAAAAGAACCTAGGGAAGAAGTTCATCGTGACATTGGGGCCGGAGTACAAATCGATTGCTAAGTTCACCGCTCCAAAGAATGCTCCCACACCAACGCCGACTGAAACATCGCCTTTTGAAGTACGAACGGGCGCCGATACTGCCTGCAAATAGTTTTAGCTCAGCACCTTACGTGCCATGACCATTCGCTGAATTTGGTTAGTTCCTTCGTAGATCTGGGTGATCTTTGCATCGCGCATCATGCGCTCCAGCGGATAATCGCGGGTGTAACCGTAACCTCCAAGAAGTTGCACAGCATCGGTGGTGACCTGCATGGCAACATCAGAAGCGAAGCACTTTGATGCAGCACCTAGGAATGTGAGATCCGGATCGTTGCGCTCGCTCGCTGCAGCAGCACGGTAGGTGAGTTGGCGTGCAGCTTCTACCTGCATGGCCATATCGGCAATCATAAATTGAATTCCTTGGAACTCAGCGATGGCTTTGCCGAATTGCTTTCGTTCCTTGATGTACTCCTTGGCGACATCAATGGCCCCTTGAGCAATTCCGACCGCTTGCGCCGCAATAGTGATACGAGTGTGATCAAGAGTGCCCAGTGCGATCTTGAGGCCTTCACCCATTTCGCCAATCATTCGATCATCGCCCACTCGAACATTATCCAAATAGACCTCGCGAGTAGGAGAGCCCTTGATCCCAAGCTTGCGCTCTGGGGCACCAAATGAAACTCCTGGATCAGATTTCTCAACCAGGAATGCCGTCACTCCCTTACCGCCTTGGGATGGATCACAATTTGCAAAAACCGTATAGAGCTCGCTCACACCTGCGTTGGTAATCCAACGCTTAGCTCCATTAAGGACCCAAGAATCACCATCTCGTACGGCTCGAGTCTTCATGGAAGCGGTATCACTTCCCGCTTCAGATTCAGAGAGCGCGTAGGACCACATCACTTCGCCCGAAGCCAGGCGAGGAAGCCAACGCTGCTTCTGCTCCTGCGTACCTTTGAGCAAAATCGCCATAGAGCCAAGTTTGTTTACGGCAGGGATAAGCGACGACGATGCACATGCGCGGGCGACCTCTTCGATCACAATGCAGATAGCCAAAGCATCTGCGCCAGCTCCGCCGAATTCCTCAGGTACATGAAGGGCGTGAAGGTCGGCCTTCACCAACGCGTCATAGGCAGCTTGCGGAAACTCACTCTTCTCATCGGCTTCAGCAGCGTTGGGTGCAATGTGTTTGTCGGCAACGGCGCGGGTAACTGAGCGAAGTTCTTCGAGTTCTTCCGGCAGGCGATAAAGATCAAAGGTCATGGCGTAAGGCTAAACGCCAACCCGACCAGGCGAAAGCCCAAATCGCCTTGAAGGGGCTGGCGAGGAGGTAGGTTTACCCCATGCTTTCAGTGATTGGAACGGGCTATTTAGGCGCAACGCACGCGGCTTGCATGGCGGAATTAGGCTTTGACGTGATCGGCATCGATACAGATGCGACCAAGATCACTCTTCTCTCCCAGGGCGAACTCCCCTTCTACGAGCCCGGACTCGACGATTTACTCCGCAAGCATGTGGCCACTGGGAAGTTGCGCTTCTCCACCGACTTTTCCGATCTCGCGCAAGCTGACGTCCATTTCATTTGCGTTGGTACCCCTCAGCGAAAAGATGGAAATGCGGCAGACCTGACTTACGTGAATGCCGCGCTTGAAGGCACCGCAGCGCACGCAAAACCTGGTTCGCTTATCGTTGGCAAATCTACGGTGCCAGTGGGAACTGCAGATGCCCTCACCGCTCGCCTTGCAGAGATCAATCCGCATGTTGAATTGGCATGGAACCCGGAATTCTTGCGTGAAGGTTTTGCGGTAGAAGACACATTGCGCCCAAATCGTCTCGTTGTGGGTGTGCAATCTGCGCGAGCAGAGGAGCAACTTCGCGATGTTTATGTCGCGCTCCTTAAAGATGGAGTGCCATGGATCAGTGCAGACTTGCGCACCGCAGAACTTGTGAAAGTTGCCGCTAACTCATTTCTGGCGACCAAAATTTCATTCATTAATGCGATGGCAGAAATTTGTGATGCAGCAGGTGGCGACGTGACGGTCCTTGCCAAGGCCATCGGCTACGACCCACGGATTGGAAATCGCTTCCTGCAAGCAGGAATTGGTTTCGGCGGAGGTTGTCTCCCTAAAGATATTCGAGCATTCATGGCACGGGCAGAAGAATTGGGGGCTGATCAAGCTCTGGAATTCCTCCGTGATATTGATTCCATCAATTTGCGCGCCCGCGCCCGCATCATCGACGTGGCTGCGGAATACGGCGACCTCAAGGGAGAGAAAGTCTTCATTCTTGGCGCCGCATTTAAGCCTGACAGCGACGATGTGCGCGACTCCCCCGCGCTAGATATCGCCTATGGCATTTCACAACGCGGAGCCCGGGTAGTGGTAAATGATCCTAAAGCCATGGAACCAGCAGCGAAACGATTCCCGCATTTGGAATTTACCGACGATCTACTCGCGGGTGCACAGGACGCTCACTTAATCTTGCATCTCACCGAGTGGAAAGAGTATCGAGCGCTTAATCCTGCAGATTTTGCGAAGGTGGTCGCAAACAGAGTCATTATCGATGGACGAAACGCGCTCGACGGCGACGCCTGGCGTGATGCCGGATTTATCTACCGTGCGCCCGGCAGACCCACCCTCACGCCGAAGAAGTAAGCATGCAAGCGGCTATTGACGGCATGCTCAAACTAAAGACTTGGGCAATTGTCGGCTTGAGTAATAACAGCGATCGACCAGCCTATGGAGTAGCCGCACTGCTGCAGTCGAAGGGACACAGAATCGTCCCAGTCCACCCATCTGCACCGTTGGTTCATGGTGAACAGGGCTATGCGACTCTTAAAGAGATTCCATTCGCCGTTGATGTAGTCGATTTATTTGTGAACTCAACTCTGGTGGCGGAGTTGGTAGCAGAATCAATTCACATTGGAGCCAAAGGTGTGTGGCTGCAACTGGGAGTCATTGATGAATCTGCCGTACAAGAAGCGAAGTCGGCTGGCTTACTCACAGTAATGGATCGCTGTCCAGCGATCGAATATGCAAAGAAAAGTTAGAAACCAGTTTTATTCTCGCGCCTGGCTTTGAGTGAAGCACCTTTTGCAACTGCCTCGTCGTGAAGATCTCCTGCATATTTGGAAAGAGTCATTTCGAGGGCAGGATCAGCGATACTCAAAATTCTGGCCGCCAACAAACCCGCATTCTTGGCATTACCAATTCCAACAGTAGCCACCGGAATTCCTCCCGGCATTTGCACAATGCTGAGCAGCGAATCCATTCCATCTAAATCTTTAAGCGGGACTGGAACCCCAATAACGGGAAGAGTGGTGACAGAAGCCAGCATCCCAGGAAGATGCGCCGCCCCACCTGCGCCAGCGATGATGACTCGATAGCCGGCATTTACTGCACCCTTGCCGAAGGCCATCATCTCTTCTGGCATGCGATGTGCAGAGAGCACCGAAACGTCATGAGCGATACCTAATTCTTTGAGAATGTTTGCTGCCGCCTCCATCACAGGCCAATCCGAATCGGAGCCCATCACGATCGCAACAGTTGGCTTACTCATCGTGCTCTCCTGCTCTGCCGGCAAAGAATTCAGTTGCATGAAGTGCACGCGCACGCAGGCGTTTGGCATCTTCACCCAACACGGTGACGTGCCCTACTTTACGACCAGGTCGCACTTCTTTCCCATAGAGGTGGACTTTGAGCCCTGGATCACGCGCAAAGAGGTGGAGGTAGGCGCGATGCAAATCCGACGTATCCCCACCCAAGATATTTCCCATCACAGCATGCGGAGCCCGCATTCCAGTTGCTCCCAGCGGAAGGTCCAAGACTGCTCGCAGGTGTTGTTCAAATTGCGAAGTGATCGCCCCTTCGATACTCCAATGGCCAGAATTATGGGGACGCATGGCGAGCTCGTTCACTAAAAGATCTTCACCGACTAGGAACATTTCAACTGCCATCACACCCACCACGCCGGTTTTTTCAGCGATAGAAAGCGCGATCGCTTGAGCCTTGCCTGCGAGCGCTTCAGATAGATGTGGTGCCGGCGTAATCGTTTGGACGCAGATTCCGTTCTCTTGAATTGTCTCGGTGACCGCCCAGACCGCTGCTTGTCCATGGGGCGAGCGCGCTACTAGCACAGATATTTCTGCATCGAATGGAACTAATTCTTCAAGAAGCAACCCTCCATGCTTCAGCAATTCTGTAAGTTCATGCTCATTCTCAACCCGCCATACCCCCTTACCGTCGTACCCGCCGATCAAAGACTTCGCTATACAAGGAAAACCAAAATCGCGAGCTTCATCGATGTGGGCAACTTGTCTCCATCGCGGAGAGAACTCGGCTGCTACGAGTTCGCGCATCTTCACTTTCTCCTGAGCATACTGAAGCGCATTCGGTCCGGGCTGAAGCTTTTCTTCCAGCCCTTCACTCGCAACTCTGCGAAGAAGTGCGTTCGGTACATGCTCATGATCGAAGGTGACCACATCGCAACTAGCAACAAATGTGCGCAAAGTTTCATAATCGCGGAAGTCTCCAATGACGACATCGGGAATCACTTGAGTCGCGCATTCGTGCGCTGACTCCGCCAACAGTCGAAGGTGGATTCCCAGGGCTCCGGCGGGCGCCGCCATCATCCGGGCGAGCTGTCCCCCACCGATAACGCCCACGATCGGTGGTGCATTTCGACGAGAGGTCATACCCCCAGCCTACGGGCGATAGGCTCCACTTCGTGTTGAAAAAGCGAGCGCTGGAATTACTCCAGTTTGGCGTGGTCGGCAGCATTTCCTATGTGGTGAACTTCGCTGTGTTTAACCTCCTCGTACATACATCTCGGGCCCCACTCGACGCGCATCCAGTTTTTGGCCTAGTACTGGCTGGAGTCATTTCTACAGCAGTGGCATTTATCGGAAATCGACTCTTTACGTGGAGCCATCGAAAGACTTCCTCGGTCGGTAGAGAAATATCCATCTTCTTAGCGCTAAATGCAATCGGTGTTGCGATTGCTGCTGGCACGTTGGGAGTTTCTCGTTATATCTTTCACTTCGACTCTGGTCTCGCAGACAACATCAGCGGAAATGTCATTGGAGTAGGGCTTGGCACCATCTTCCGATATTGGGGTTACGGCAAATTTGTTTTTACCGGAGATGGAAAACGTCCCCAGCAGTAAGCACGTGATCTCCTGCATCATTGCTAATGAGAAGTGCGCCTATGGCATTAATTCCGACAGCAGTACCCACGATTGACTCACCCTTGACCATTTCTGCGCGGACTCGCGATCCAATCGTTGAAGAGCGAGCCTTGTAACGCTCGAGAAACTCTGCATCTTCAAGCGACGTCAGTTCGGCAAAGCGTTTCACGATCTCAGCGATGAGCAACTCTCTGGCAGGTGAATCATCACGCTCCATCACGATCGAGGTCGCTCGTTCATCTGGCTTTTCGCCATCGGTGAGAGAGACATTTATTCCGACACCAATCACCACCCCGCCATCGGAGGTACTCGCCAAAATGCCACCTAATTTTCGATCGCTCACCATTAAATCGTTGGGCCACTTCAGTAAGACCGGAACGGTGGTGGTGGATCGCAAGGCATCGGCAGCTGCCACTCCCATGAGAAGAGGCGCCATCAGGAGCGGCGCCGGCCAATAGAGCGAGAAGAGCAACCCACTGCCTTTGGGAGCAATCCATGATCGATCGAGGCGCCCTCGACCCGCGCTCTGTTCCTCGGCCACCAGCAGGGCGGCTCGACCAGATTTCACGCGATTGACCAAGTCAGCATTGGTCGATCCGGTCTCTTCCACCACCTCGATGGCTTCCCCAGGCAGGCAGGATTCCAGCAGGTGGACCAGGAGTTCCCGATCGAGTGGGAGTCGTGGGGCAGAAGGCCAGGTCATGTTCAGTACCGTAGGACATGAATCGGGAAAAATCTCGTATAGGAGAGATTGAGGGAGCATGAGCGACATTCACACGACCGCGGGCAAGATCGAGGAACTCGGTAACCGCATTGATGCCGCCATCCACGCAGGCTCAGAACGGGCGATCGAGAAGCAACACGCGCGCGGTAAGAAGACTGCTCGCGAGCGCATCGCGCTACTCCTCGACGAAGGCTCCTTTGTCGAGTTCGATGAGTTCGCTCGCCACCGATCAGTGAATTTCGATATGGCTGAATCCCGCCCTTATGGCGATGGCGTAGTTACCGGCCATGGAACGGTCGATGGACGCACCGTCTGTGTCTTTGCCCAAGACTTCACCGTCTTCGGCGGCAGTCTCGGTGAAGTCTTCGGAGAGAAGATTGTGAAGGTGATGGACTTCGCTCTCAAAATTGGTGCGCCGATGATTGGGATTAACGACTCCGGTGGCGCGCGTATTCAAGAAGGCGTGGTTGCCCTTGGTTTGTATGCCGAAATTTTTAAGCGCAACGCGCACTCTTCTGGAGTGATTCCGCAAATCTCACTCGTAATGGGACCGTGCGCGGGTGGCGCGGTCTACTCCCCCGCTATGACAGATTTCATCGTGATGGTGGATCAAACATCACACATGTTTATCACTGGACCGGAAGTTATTAAGACAGTTACTGGCGAGGATGTAGAATTCGAGGAACTTGGTGGCGCTCGCACGCATAACACCAAGAGCGGTGTCGCGCACTACATGGGCCACGATGAAGAAGATGCCATCGAGTATGTGAAGTCGCTCCTCTCCTACCTTCCGAGCAACAACATGGATCCAGCTCCCGCATTTCCAACAGTCGCAGATCTCGAGATTAACGATACAGATGCTGCACTAGACACATTGATACCCGATAGCGCTAATCAGCCGTATGACATGAAGAAGGTTATTGAAGCCATCCTTGATGACGGTGATTTCCTCGAAGTTCACGCTCTCTTCGCACCAAACATCGTGGTGGGATACGGTCGCGTGGAAGGCCACTCTGTAGGCGTTGTGGCAAATCAACCCATGCAGCTTGCGGGCACACTCGACATCGACGCCAGCGAGAAAGCCGCTCGCTTTGTGCGCACATGCGATGCATTCAATATTCCAGTCATCACACTGGTCGACGTACCTGGATTCTTACCTGGCACAGATCAAGAGTGGAACGGAATTATTCGCCGTGGGGCAAAGTTGCTTTACGCCTACGCTGAAGCCACTGTTCCGCTCATCACAGTCATTACCCGCAAGGCATACGGCGGGGCTTATGACGTGATGGGTTCCAAGCACCTCGGCGCTGATGTCAACCTTGCCTGGCCAACTGCGCAGATAGCAGTGATGGGCGCGCAAGGTGCAGTCAATATCTTGTACCGAAAAGAACTTGCAGACACGAAGAATCCAGAGAAGCGTCGCGCAGAACTCGTCTCTGAGTACGAAGACGCTTTCGCCAATCCATTTATCGCTGCTGAACGCGGTTATGTGGATGCGGTCATTCCACCGCACGACACTCGATCGCATGTGGTACGAGCGCTTCGCGCTTTGCGCAATAAGCGCGAGACACGTCCACCGCGTAAGCACGGAAATATCCCGCTCTAGGATGTCAACAGAGAGCGCCACCTCGGCATTTAGCGGATTCCAGATCAACGGAAATCCAACTCCAGAAGAAGTTGCGGCAATAGTGGCAGCTCTAAGCATTGTCACCGCACGGCAAAGTGCGAGATCACATGTGAATGCGACTTCACCTTGGGGCACACCGATTTTGCGCACGCCATTGAATGGCGCCTGGGGCGCACCACAATTTCGATAATGCCGCCACACGTCATCCTGGCTTCTGCCTCTCCTGCTAGGCATACCCTTCTCCTCAGATCAGGAATCACTCCAGAAATTATTGTGAGCGGTATCGACGAAGAGACTCCAGAACTTCTCGCACTCGGCCCCAAGGAATTGGCATACGAGTTAGCGCTGCGCAAAGCATCCGCTATCGATCCAGGTCGAGGTGACGGATTTATTATCGGTTGTGACTCCGTCTTTGAATTAGATGGTGTTGCTTATGGCAAACCCGGAAGACCAGAGGTAGCTAAAGAGCGGCTTCAACAGATGAGTGGTCGCACAGGAACCTTGCATACCGGTCACGCACTTATCAACATCGCGACGGGGAAAGTGGAGCGCGCCCTCACCTCTACCGATGTGACCATCGTAAATATGAGTGAGGCAGAGATGGATGCCTACATCGCCACGGGAGAGCCTCTTCAGGTGGCCGGCTCATTCACCATCGATTCACTCGGCGGCCCGCTAGTGGCTTCCATCCATGGCGATCCCTCCAACGTAGAAGGACTCAGTTTGCCTACCTTGCGGGAGCTCTTTGCCCGCCACGGGCTCGGCTGGGAGACCTTCCTCGCCCAATAACACTCGGCCTGAGGTTTAAGAGTGCGCCCAGCCAGGCGCTAGCCTGTGGGGGTGCGCAAAGTCCTCATCGCCAACCGTGGCGAAATTGCTATTCGAGTTGCCCGAGCCGCCCGTGACCATGGCCTAGCCAGCGTTGCAGTCTATGCCGAGCCCGATATCGATTCACTTCACGTCAAAGCCGCCGACGAAGCCATCGCCCTCGGCGGTAGTACGGCAGCAGATTCTTATTTGGTTTTCGACAAGATCATTGGCGCCGCCAAGAAGAGTGGCGCAGATGCCATCCACCCCGGTTATGGATTCCTTTCGGAGAATGCGGAATTCGCGCAAGCAGTTATCGATGCTGGGCTCACGTGGATCGGACCGCCACCTGCCGCTATCCGCTCACTCGGCGACAAAGTTGCCGCCCGCCACATTGCCCAGCGCGCAGGTGCTCCACTTGTTGCCGGAACAAAAGATCCAGTTTCTGGTGCCGACGAAGTTGTCGCTTTCGCCAAGGAGTTCGGTCTTCCCATCGCCATCAAGGCAGCCTTCGGCGGCGGCGGACGTGGACTTAAGGTCGCGCGTAATTTAGAAGAAGTTGCTGAACTTTACGATTCTGCAGTGCGCGAGGCAGTGGCTGCCTTTGGCCGTGGTGAGTGTTTCGTTGAACGCTACATGGACAACCCACGTCACGTAGAGACTCAAGTACTCGCCGATTCTCATGGGAATGTGTCGGTTATCAGTACGCGAGATTGTTCGTTGCAACGTCGCCACCAGAAACTTGTTGAAGAAGCACCTGCACCGTTTCTCAGTGAAGCCCAAATCGCTGAGTTGTATCGCGCGTCTAAGGCCATCATGAAAGAGGCCGCCTACGTAGGCGCTGGAACCTGTGAGTTCCTCGTCGGCCAAGATGGCACGATCTCTTTCCTGGAAGTAAATACTCGCCTGCAAGTCGAGCACCCGGTTTCTGAAGAAGTAACTGGCATCGATTTGGTACGCGAGCAATTCCGTATTGCTGATGGCGAGAAACTCACCATCATCGACCCAGTACTTCGTGGACACAGCATTGAATTTCGCATTAATGGTGAAGATCCCGGCCGAGGCTTCCTCCCTGCTCCCGGAAAGATCACTAAGTTTGTGGCGCCAAGTGGACCTGGAGTACGCCTTGACTCAGGTTTTGGTGCCGGCGATGTAGTTGGTGGTAATTTTGATTCACTTCTTGCCAAACTTATTGTTACCGGAGCCACTCGCAAGGAAGCCCTAGAGCGCTCTCGGCGTGCACTCGATGATTTCATCGTGGAGGGAATGCCCACAGCACTCACCTTCCATCGCGCAGTTGTGCGAGACCCTGATTTCTGCGATGAACCGTTCCGCGTACACACTCGCTGGATCGAAACTGAATTCAAGAACGAAATTCCCGCGTACGGTTCTGCTGAAAGTGGCGAAGCTGGCACGCGTGAAACGATTTCTGTGGAAGTTGACGGTCGCCGCTTTGATGTCACCCTTCCTGCTGGACTCGGAAGTGGCGCAACCTCCGCTGCTACTGGCGCTCGCCGTAGCGGCGCTCGCAAAACAAACGCAGCAGCAACTGGCACCTCACTTGTGGCTCCTATGCAAGGAACTGTGGTCAAGGTTGCCGTTGCCGATGGCGCCACCGTCAATGAAGGTGACCTCATCGTGGTGGTGGAAGCCATGAAGATGGAGCAACCACTTAACGCACATAAAAGTGGCACGATCT
>WLIL01000045.1 GCA_009702245.1 Actinomycetota bacterium | reverse complement strand
TAAATTTGGTAGCGGGGGCAGGATTTGAACCTACGACCTCTGGGTTATGAGCCCAGCGAGCTACCGAGCTGCTCCACCCCGCGTCGGTATTGCGATGGTATGCGCTTCACGCATACATCGGCAAATCCACCAGCCGTGCGTTACTTCCCTGAGGCTGAAACAGCTCGTGAGATGGCAACTTTGAGTCGGTCCTGTGCCTTCCCGTAAGCCGCGAAGTCACCCTTAGCAAGTGCGGCTTGGCCGTCGGCTAGTGCGCGCTGCGCATCGAGAAGTGCTTGGTCAAGGCTTGTCGCTGTCGTAGCAGTGCCAGTTGTGGTGGAGCCAGTACCTGTACTAGTTCCTGCGCTGGAGCCACCACCAGTTGTGGCACCTGCATTACCGCCAAAGACTTGATCAAGTGCGCCCTGCAAGTTGTCGTCGAAGCCGATTTGATCACCGAAAGCAACGAGCACCTTCTGTAGCAGCGGATACGAGGCAGTGTTTGATGTCGCTCGCACAAAGACTGGTTGCACGTAGAGCAATCCGCCACCTACCGGCAACGTCAATAAGTTACCGAGCACGACATCAGAACCACCTTGACGCAAGAGTGTGAGTGCTTGCGATACGGCCGGTCTGGCTTCGAAGTTAGAAGAAACTTGCGAAGGTCCGGGGACGTTGGTGCTTCGTGGGACTTGGAGCACCCGAATCTTTCCGTACTCCGGGCCAGGTTCTGCCACAACTGCCGCAAAGGCCGAGAGGTTTTCCCGGCCGCCCCGAGGAACAAATGGTGTGGTGAGCGAGAACGAGGCCTTTGTCGTACCAGGCATCTTTAACGTCAAGTAATACGGCGGCTGATTAGATGCGTTACCGCCGAAGGTGGAAGGATCCTTAGGAACCTTCCAGAAATCTTGTCCACCATAAAAAGCTGCTGCACTTTGTACGTGGTACTCACTCAATACATCGCGTTGTACGCGGAAGAGATCTTCCGGATAACGAAGGTGCTCCATCAAATTCTTTGAAATAGCGCTCTTCGGCTTAACTATTCCTGGATAAATCTTGCTCCACACCTTGAGCACTGGATCCTTGTCATCCCATGCATAGAGCGAGACTGTTCCATCGAAAGCATCAACTGTTGCCTTCACCGAGTTGCGAATGTAATTGACAGACTTCTCAATGGCTGTGGCACCACGAGCATTCGTAATGGAATCAGCAGTTGCGGTGCTCAGCAGAGTCTGCTTGGAGTAAGGAAAACTTGATGAAGTGGTGTAGGCATCAATGACCCAGAGCACCTTGCCATCAACGATAGTTGGGTACGGATCTGAATCGAGCGTAAGCCAAGGAGCTACCTTGGCAACGCGGGTGGCTGGGTCGCGGTCAAAGAGAATGCGTGACTTGGGGTTGATCAGGTTTGAAAGCAGAATTCTCTGCTCTCCGTACTTCAGAGCAAAGACTGCCTTGTTAAGGAGCGAGCCCACCGGCACGCCACCTTTACCCGTATAGGTGTAATTCTTCTGACCGTTTTCGGATTTATCATCCGGATAATCGAGCTCGTTAAGGCCAGTACCGCCACCGACAATTGAATATTCTGGAGAGTTCTCACCAAAGTAAATGCGTGGCTGATACTCGCCCAACTTCCCACTTGGCGGAATATTTCCCTCGGTAAATTGTGGTTTTCCGTCAGCATCGCGCACATTCCCAAATGCCGCAGCCACACCAAAACCATGGGTATAGACCAGGTGATCGTTGATCCAATTCCGACTTGGGCTTCCGGCAAGATCCAGCTCGCGAACAGCAACCACCATGTCGCGTGTGACGCCATCTACCTTGTAACGATCAATGTCGAGAGAGTCAGAAAATGAGTAGTAAGGCTTTATCTGCTGCAATTGTCGGAAAGTGGGCGAGAGAAGATTGGGATCCATTAATCGAATGCTGGCAGTCGTTTGCGCATCATTATTGAGTTGTCCCGCGGCCGTTGTGGTGGTCGCCTGATATTCCTGCACCTCAACCTTGTCCAAACCATATGCGGTACGAGTTGCATCGATGTTGCGCTGAATGAACGGTGCTTCCTTCGACGACTCAGAGGGCTTCACTTGGAATTGCTGAATGACTGCAGGATAAACGCCAGTGATCAGTAATGCGCTGACGAGCAAGAGGCCTATACCTGCGACGGGCAGAGTCCAGGATTTGCGCACGATATTCGCGAAAAAGAGTAATGAACAAAGTATTGCGATACCCGCAAGAATTGATTTCGCGGGAAGCGAGGCATTGACATCTGTGTACGAAAGACCTGTGAAGAGACGACCTTCCTTCGTGGATAGCACGAAGCGATCCGTCCAGTAGGCAGCTGCTTTCAACAGAACGAAGAGCCCAAGGAGAACAGAGATCTGCACGCGCGCGGTAACCGTACTGCGATCCCCTGCGGACTGAAGGCGGATTCCACCGTAGATGTAATGCACGGCAACTGTCGCGATGATTGCGAAAATGAGAGTGGAGAATCCCCAGGTGAGCATGGCCCGATACCAAGGGAGGTCAAAGGCAAAGAATGAAATATCTTTTCCGAATTGTGCATCCTTAATTCCAAAAGGGACTGAATTACGCCATATAAGCAGGGTTTTCCAGAGCGCAGCACCTGCCGAACCGGAGAAGAAGAAGACCGCGAGCGCGCCACCAATGAAGATTAATTTACGAAGGGGCTCAATCTGCTGGCGGTATCGATCGAGTGATTCCATTTCCATCGAAAGCGGCGCGTAGAGAGGGCGTCGTTTGTATGCAATCAATACGTTGGTGAGCACGATGGCCGCCGTCAATACGCCAAAGCCCACGAAGAGCACGCCCTTGGTCAGCAATTGCGTCTTCCAGACCGCCGTGGAATCCACCGAAACAAACCAGAGGTAATCGGCATAGAAGCCACTGAGTGAGACAAAAGCAACCACGATCACCGCCAAAATGATGATGGTGAGCAAGAAGGGACGGCGGCGGCGAAGGCCAGAAAAATCGGGGCGAGGCATTGATTCCATAATGCGAGGTTAGCGGGTCTGAACACCTCCAGGCGACAGGAAATGGCCACCTCTCAGGGGTTACTCAGCAAAGGTAAGGGCGAGCGCCTCAGCCATCCCCGGGAGGAGTTCTGGCCCAGCCATAATGGCGTTCTCGTCGTCGTAGGCGCGCATCCTCATGGCGCACTCTTGGGATCCATCTCGAAGTACCCCGACCACCATCCGGACCTCTTGTCCGTGCTCGGCCACCCACTCAGCGAGTGCTGCCTCAGAGAGCTCGCCCTCAAACTCAACAGGGGGCTCTTCGTTGACGATCAAACGCTCCAAGACCAGCGCCGCACCAAAGACTTCTGCCGACCACGAAATCGTTCCCAAGAAGTCTTCGATAGTGCCAGTTAACTCCACATCCTCTTGCTCGATTGCGGTGAGTGAAGTGGGTGATTTATCTGCGAGCGCTGCTGCCATCTCTGGAGCGCTCTCGATGACATCCGCAGTGGGAACCAACGCATAGAGCACGATTCCCCGGCTCCACCCGGCCTTGGCGCACTCGCGCTCTATTTCCAGGACTGTTTCTTTCAACGCGCTCATAGGTCGAGTCACTTTCCACACTTCCTATCAATTCCAGAATCGACCGCCGTAGCATTTTCTAGATACATCACTGCCGCACCGACGTCGCGCACACCCACGACAGTGAGGCCAGATTCCTGAACTGTAATGTTCTTGCAATTATCAAGAGGTGCAAGAAAGAGAGTGGCACCAGCGCGCTTTGCGCCACGAATCTTTTCGTCAATGCCGCCGATAGCACCTACTTTTCCGTCTGGCGTGATCGTTCCCGTCCCCGAAATGATGCGCTTCTTGGCAAGGGAACCAGGAGTGAGTTTCTCGACCACTCCCAACGTAAAGAGCAGACCAGCGCTTGGTCCACCAATCTCTCCAGCTGCAATTTCTATTTTGAAAGGTAACTGCGGCACTACTCCCGCGCTTACTCCCAAGAGCGTGCGCTTACCACTCCCCTCAGCCGTTACTACATTGACCTTTTGCGAAACTCCAGCGCGCGAATACTCAACTTCTACGCTTTGCCCTGGCTTCACGTTTTCCAATTGGGTCTTGATGGTGGAGATGTCAATAATCTTCACGCCATTAACTGCAAGTATGACATCTCCTTTCTTGAAGATGCTTGCTGCTGATGTGTTAGCGATCGCTCCCGCAACTTGAACACGAGTAGTCACTGGGTATTTCAAGTATTTGAGGGCGGCGAGCATGGCGTTTTGCTGAGACGAGGTCATTGCCGCGCTCTCTTCTTCCTTCACCACGGCAGAACTCTTTGTTGGCGCATAAATACTTGCCCGTGGCATCACAACTGATTCGGTATTAAACCAAGCCGGCAAAATATAGAGCGCGCGCGCCGAATAATCTGGGTTCGTTACCGAAACCGTTGTGAGACGGAGTTCTCCATCACTTGGGAAAGTTTCCTGACCAGATATCTGAATATATGGAGTGCTAACTTTTTTCACTTTATATGAAGAGAGCACATCCGTTGTTGGCCCGGGTGAAAAGACTACATAAGGAAGTGGAATGAAGAGCGCGGCTACTACCCAGAGTGCCGCAATACTTTTTACCAAACCGTGCCAAGTGATATTTCCAAACCTATTTCTCATCGGTGCCGAAGGCCTTCTTGAAACGCTCATGGTCTGACATGGTGGTGTAAGGGCTAGCCGGTCCCCGTGATCGGCCTTTCCAGATGACATAAATGGTCGCAGCCACGGTCGCTACCAAAGGGATGAGTAACCAGACGAGTGCGGACACAAGGAAGAGCGTAGTTCAGATTCTTACGGCGTACCGACCCAATGCGTACTTCCATCGAGATAAAACTCCTCTTTCCAAATGGGAACTTCACTCTTCAGCGTATCTATCAGTAGTTGGCAGGCGGAAAAGGCATCGTCACGATGGACAGTGGCCACCCCACAAATCACCGCAATCTCTCCGATCGCAAGCTCTCCTACGCGGTGAACCGCCATGATTTGAAGTGGTGTGAATTCTGCACTCACGTCGGCTACCACTTTGGCCAATCGGTCCAAGGCGGTGGGATGGGCGGTATAAATGAGCCCACTCACTGCCTTGCCTTCGTTCTCTTCCCGAACGCGACCCACAAAGAGCGCAACTCCTCCGGAGGCCGAATCTGCCAGCGCCTCGTAGGCCCTATCGAGATTCAGCGGATTTTCCGAGATCTCTATGGTGGGTACGGGAAGAGAATTCACGTCTACAAGGTTACGGTTAATGGAGCCCGTTAGGTAACTCATGAGAATTCTTATGGTGAGCACGAGAGAAGGAGCGCCAGATGAGCGGATTTGGATTTACTGGAGATGGCTTCGGTAATGAAGAAGGCAAGGGCATGCCCGACCTAGGCGCCCTCTTTACCCAACTCGGCAAGATGTTCAGTGGCGAGCCAGGTGCGCTCCCCGAATCCACCATTCGTGACATCGCCCGTGGCCAATTGGGAAACGATCGATACATCGGCCATATAGATCTCGCTGAAGTTACCGAGGCGCTCAATCTTGCAGACCTGTGGATCAATGACACCACCGCATTCCCTAGCGCGCTGCGCACTCCTCAAGCTTGGTCAAAAGCTGACTGGGTGGAATCGACCATGTCTGGCTGGATGAATCTAGTCGCACCTATGTCAAAGAGTCTCACCGATGGCCTTACCAAGAGCTTGACTGAGAGCCAGGTCGAAGGGATAGAACTCTCCGCAATGACCACGGGACCACTCGCAGGAGTATTTCAACAGATGACCGGAATGCTTCTTGCCCAGCAAGTAGGTGGCACGGTGGCTGCCGTCGCAAAGCTCACTACGGGAAGCGCAGATACCTCGCTCCCCCTCGCATCAGATGGTGTGGCCGCACTTATCCCCACAAACGTGAACGAGTGGGGTGAAGGCCTTGGGATTGACATGCGCGATGTGCGTCTCTTTTTAGCACTTCGCGAAATCGCCGGCACTCGCCTCCTTGCTGAAGTGCCTTGGCTCAGAGGTCGCCTCACAGATGCGGTGACTGCATACGGCAGCGGAATTCAAATAGATGTACAAGCAATTTCCGATCAAGCTATGGATGTCATGAATGCACTTCAAGAAGGCGCTGATCCACGTTCACTTTTCACTCCAGCAACCACTCCCGCACAAGAACTTGCGTTAGCTCAACTTGAAACGCTACTTGCACTCTTCGAAGGATGGGTTAATCACGTCGTGCATCTTGCAATTGCAGAACGTCTCCCCAGCCACGTAGCCCTCGAGGAGAGTTCGCGTCGTAAGCGCGTATCTCAAAATCCCACAACTACGGTTTTCCAAAGTTTGGTCGGGCTGGAAGTCTCTCCTCGACTTTCACGTGAAGCTACACATTTTTGGAATGTGGCGCTAGATCTCAAAGGTCTCGAGGGAAGAGATGAACTCTGGAGCCACCCCGACCTACTCCCTGCAGCCCTTGAGATGCAAGACCCCGCAGCATTCCTCTCCTCCACTAGCGCCCCTGATGATCTTTCAGGACTCGATCCCGCATGAGCCTACGTATCAAGGCCCTGGATACGCTTTCGACATTTAATGATGGCGAGTTGGGCCAACTTGACCTGCGCCAACGCTACTTACGACACATAGAAATCAATGAAGATGCCTTTGAAAAGAAGTGCGCGGCTGCCCACATCACCGTGAGCGCCTTGGTACTAGATCACACGCGGAGAAAAGTTTTATTGACGTTACATCCGAAAGTGGGGCGGTGGCTCCAACTCGGCGGCCACTGTGAAGTGAGTGATGCTTCCCTAGAGGATGCCGCACTTCGTGAAGCGCGCGAAGAATCTGGACTTACACACTTTGATTTTTTGATTGACGGGCCAGTGCAACTCGATGCACACATCATCAATTGTCGTGGCGATGGATTAGTCACCCACCTTGATGTGCAATTCGTGCTAGTCGCACATGAGAATCAGGAGATTGCGATAAGCAATGAATCACTCGATCTAAAGTGGTTTAACTCAAGCGAGCTTCCACAAGATTGTGATTTTGCGCTAGTGCGTCTTTTAGATCGAGCGCAACAAATTCTCGCTCATTGAATACAAATAAAAGCCAAGCCCCCGGGGCGCACGTTCTAATCTCTGCCTTCCCCTTGCAGACATCAGACCGGTTATCCGGAGGCTTGGTAAAGCGAACGCTACGAAAAGAAAAGTGGCTGGTCAATATGTGAAGATTTCGCTTACTCGACCGTGGCGACTCAGGTGCACCCGGCCCTGTTGATTACCTGGGGATAGCAACGAACTTCCATCAAGAACAAGTAGCCGCTGATTCCGCGCCTTGCTCACTTTTCAGGCGGCGAACTGGGCAAATGCTCGACTTTTCAGCCTTCATTCGTCCTTAAGGCTTTCCCACACCGGTGGATATCGTGGCTGGCGCATTGTGTATAAACCTCCTGGCAGTAGCGCACGAAATCTCGCGATCTCTCAAGGCGAAGTTCAGAGTTGACAGCTTTTGAAAAAGAGTTCGATACGGTGAGTGCATGTCATTCTTTCGCTCTCAGATGAACGCGAATAATGACGACTCATTTCAACCTATTCCCGGTCTTGGCAGCGGTGTGGAAGTGCGCCGAAGTGCGCGCCGCAAACGTACTATTTCGGCACATCGTGAAGGCGAAAATGTAGTCATCTCTATTCCGGCCAACCTCAGCAAACGCGAAGAAGCTGATGCCGTACGCGAAATGGTTGAGCGCATGAATAAGCATGATTTGAAGAAGAAGATCTCAGATGAAGATTTGGAAGTGCGATCACTCGCTCTCGGCGCAAAGTACTTCGAAGGTTTAGCTCTTCCACGTAGCGTGCGGTGGGTGAGCAATATGAGAGAACGCTGGGGATCCTGCACGCCCGAAGATGGTTCAATTCGCATCTCAGATCGTGTGCGCCTCATGCCCGAATACGTACTCGACTACGTGCTCGTGCACGAGTTAGCTCATCTCATCGAAATTGGGCATAACCCCGCCTTCTATGAATTGGAGAATCGCTACCCTGAGCGTCTCCGAGCTGAGGCCTATCTGGAAGGGTGGCAGGCAGGCCACGGACAAGGAGAAAGTAGCTAAACCGGACATTTGCCGCTGATTTCTCCACGAATCGCCGCCAGGCTGCCTCACGCTCAGCCGAGCGCCAGGTATGGTGAACTCAAGATCGAGCGGGAGGAAACTTATGACAGAGACTTACAAGGGCGATGCATACTGCGTCAAGTGCAAGGAGAAGCGTGACTTCGAAGGTCACGTAGTTGTCTCCGAGTCAGGTCGCAGGATGGCCAAGGGCAAGTGCAGCGTATGCGGCACCACGCTCAATCGCATTCTCGGCAAGGCATAACGAACACACTTCCAAAAGAGGCGCCGACTCTGTCGGTGCCTCTTTTGCTTTTCCCTCACTTCTGCGTCACGCATACCTGACCCGCGGCTATCCCGCACCGCCGGCAAGATCCCGCTTGTGGGAAGCCGCTCACCTTCACTCTGTTAAATCTGCATACTCACCGCCATGACCCATCCGCGATTTGCCTCTGGAACTTTCTATGCGCCCCTTCGCGGCGGACAATATGTCGGAGATGGAGTGCGCGGCACTCTTATCACTGGCGAGGCCGCTGCCGCCATTCCACTCATTAACGGGCGTCGAGATGAGAGTGAGATCGCGCTCTCTCTCGATCTACCCATTCCAACTGTCACTGCGCTACTCACTCGACTCAACGATCTCGGATATCTCGCACAGGTAAAACCACGCACCGGAGTAGTGGCCATCTACGGATCAGACCGCAGCGCTCAACTCCTGGCGCTTAATTTATATCTCTGTGGAGTTGAAGATTTAGTGTTAATGGATCGCAGACCCGTCACTTTGGCCGACTCGGGAGGAGCCTTGCTCACCCCTGCAGAAGTGGGTAAACCCTTCTCGACTGCGGTAACGGAAAGAATTCAAGAGATCGTCTTTCTCTCGCGCTCGACTCTGCACCCTGCGCCCAGCGTGCAAGACGCTGAACTCTTCGTCTCGACGCAAGCATTTCCCCCAGAAGTCGAAGCGGAAGCAATGCGCACGGGGCGGCCACACTTAGTGAGTGCCACGTTGGGAAGTGCTATCACTTTAGGACCTCTGGTTCTTCCAGGTCGTACCGGATGTTTACGCTGCCAACGCTTACGGATACGCGATAACGACGCACACGCAGATTCCATAGAAAGAGGCCTCTACCTCGCACGCGTGAGCGAACTTGCGCCGCTGCCTCTAGCACAATTGGCCGCTAGCCTTCATTCCTTAGCCATTCAAGAATTCTTTAGAGTGGGGACGTCAACTCACCCCCTGGCCAACACCGTGCTCACAATTGCGTCCACTCTTGACGTCTCGAGTCGCTCCTTCACGCCACATCCCCGATGTGGCTGTACCTGGAATCAGCACACTGGAAATCAGAACACTGGAAATCAGCACACTGACCAAAAGTAGATCTACGGGCTATAAGTCGCGCCTTGACTTGCTTCGCGAAAGAATGTGGCAATGAGCGAAATTCCAAAGAGTACTTTTGCCCGTGGGGCCAAACTCGCATCTCTTCCGATGGGGGTTGCTGGACGCACTGCATTAGGAATTGGAAAACGAGTCTTTGGACAATCGGCCGATCTCGTGATGGCGCAAATCCAAGCGAAAACAGCAGAACAAGTTTTCAAAGTGCTTGGAGAGCTTAAAGGCGGCGCCATGAAATTTGGCCAAGCCTTGAGCGTCTTCGAAGCTGCCCTGCCCGAAGAACTTGCCGCTCCTTACCGCGCCACCCTCACCAAATTACAAGAGGCCGCTCCGCCGCTGCCAGCAAAGACGGTTCATCAAGTGATGAAAGAACAAATGGGGGTGAAGTGGCGATCCAAGTTCCTCTCTTTCGATGATAAGCCGGCCGCGTCCGCTTCGATTGGCCAGGTTCATAAAGCTATTTGGAAAGATGGACGCGAAGTCGCCGTGAAGGTGCAATATCCAGGTGCTGCAGAAGCGCTCGTTTCTGATCTCAACCAAATTCAACGCTTTGCCAAAGTATTTGCGCTTTTCATGCCTGGTCTTGATATGAAGCCTCTACTCGACGAGTTGCGAGTGCGTATCGTCGAAGAAGTCGACTACGAATATGAAGCTGAAGCCCAACGCCACTACGCAAAGATTTTTGCTGGGGACCCAGACATTGCTATTCCAGACGTGCTCTTTGCATCACAACAAACCCTGGTATCTACCTGGATGGATGGCACGCCGCTCTCTAAAATTATTGCTAAGGGAACGCGAGCTCAACGAAATCGCGCTGGCATGATGATCGCCCGCTTCCACTTCTCCTCGCCGGAGCGCGCCGGATTACTCCACGCTGATCCACATCCTGGAAACTTTCGCTTGCTCGACGATGGTCGACTTGGGGTGCTGGATTTCGGCGCCGTCAATCGACTTCCCGGCGGCTTCCCCGAACCGATGAAACGGTTGCTTCGCCACGCATTGGATGGAGATGCCCAACTCCTCTACGACGGCCTCAAGGAAGATGGCTTCGTGCGGCCAGGTATCGAAGTGGATCCCAACGCACTTCTAGACTTCTTGCTACCGCTAGTTGAGCCGCTTCGCGTGGAGAAGTTCCGCTACTCACGAGCCTGGCTCCGTGATCAATCGATGCGGGTCGGAGATCCACGAAATCCCACCGCCAAAATTGGCCTACAGCTCAACTTGCCCGCTGAATTTCTGCTCATTCACCGCGTCACGCTGGGCACTACCGGCATCCTCTGCCAGCTCGAGGCTGAAGGGCCTTTCCACGCAGAAGCTGCCCCGTGGCTGCCCGTGGCAGAAATTAATTAATTTGCCCCGATAGCTCTTCGCCCCCTACCCTGGTCTACAGAAGGAGGAGCCATGGCTTTCACGTACCACTACGTCACCGTCTCGCATACAGCGAAGACGGCATTTTGGTATGCCATGATTCCGCCTACTGAGTAAATTCCACTAACAACTCGGGCCGCGGATCTAAATGATCCGGGGCCCTTTTTTTATTTGCTCCTACCGGAGCGGAGAGGCGGTCGTGATGAGC
>WLIL01000044.1 GCA_009702245.1 Actinomycetota bacterium | reverse complement strand
ACGTTTTCATACCCATGGCTGGCCCAGCGCGGTCCTTCAATGAAGACGTAGACCTCTTCACTGCGCTCATAGCCGTGTAAGACGCCGGGGATTTCGCGCGCCTCAATGGCGAGCATGAAGGCCTCGAGGGCGCTTAGAGCGGAACGGCATTCCGCCTCGTGGAACATGTCAGAGAATCTACTAGGGATGGGGGGTACTTGCCAGAGGGTGTCCAAGGGCGTTAACTCCTCCTGTGTCTGACAATTCTGCCCTCATCGCCACTGCCGCCAATGAGCTCACCCTTGGCCTCGGTGCCCCTTCAATTCCGGGAGAGGTAGAGCTCGAGCTAGTGATTTCCCAGATCTCCCCACTCGATCGACAGGTAGTGGCTGGTTTTTTCCCGCCGGCAAAACCTTGGCCCCTTATTCCGGGGACGGCGGCGGTTGCCAAGGATGCGGCTGGCAATCATTACTTCGCATTTGCCGAGAGCGTTGGTGGAGGACTTACGCGCGATGGTATTCATGCTCAACGATTCTCGTTGCCGCAATCGGTGCTCCATTCGATTCCGACCGGTTCTGATTATGTTGCGATTGCGTCTGCGGTTACGTCGCTGGCAACGGCGCGCTCGATTCTGCAAGACATTGCCAAGATAAAGAGTGGAGGCACACTGCTTATTCTTGGTGGCACTGGTTCGGTCGGTCAGGCGAGCATTGCTGTTGGTCGCGCACTGGGTCTTACCATGGCAGTGGCCTCGCGTGATGGCGCTGACATCGACGGTGTGCGTGGCGTTCGCAACGATGCAATTGCGGAAGGTGCGCGTGCGATTCTTGGTCGCGGCGCCGATGCCATCATCGATCCTGTGGGCGGCGAAATTACCGGTAACGCAATGAGCGCCGGAGGTCCGGATTGTAAGCACATACTTCTTGGGTTTAGCTCGGGCGCCATGATGCCAATCCTGGCCCCAAAGTTTCTTGGCGGCGAGCATCAATTAATTGGTTTTAATCTCCTCCGCCGTTCACACGAAGGGTTGGCTGAGCATGTGCGAGCCGCTGTACAAGATGTGATTGTGGGAGGTTTTGCTCCAGATATTGATTCTATTCTTCCACTAGCTGATGGCGTAGCGGCCTATGCGCACGCGGCAAAAGTTCGTGGGCGCGTTCTCCTGCAAGGAAGCGGAGCATGAACAAGCAGTTTGATCTCATCGTCATTGGTGCGGGGACCACGGGCATTCCGTGTGCCGTGGAGGCTGCCAATCTCGGTGCGAAAGTCTTGTTGCTTGAAAAATCTCACGAAGTAGGTGGCACACTCTTTACATCTGGCGGCCATATGTCAGGCGCTGGAACTAAGCGCCAAAAAGAGCGTGGAATTGAAGATTCGCACGCGGCCCACTTAGCCGATATTGAACGCATCAGCCACGGAACTGCGCGTAAGGATCTTTCTACGCTTGCGGTGACTTTGGGAACTGAAACCATCGATTGGTTAGATGAACAAGGTTTCGAATTTCACGAAAAGGCACCGCGGATCGTTTACGGACACGAACCTTATGGGGTAGCTCGTACCTACTACGGAACGGAATCTGGGCTCTCAATTTTGAAAGTTCTTAAGCGCTTGCTTGATGAACGTATCGCCCTTGGTGGTATTGATCTACGCCTTAATACCGGAGCGAACTCTCTCATTGAAGAAGGCGGAGCCGTAGTTGGCGTGCGTACCGCCGAGGGTGATTTCACCGCTAAAAATGTTGTAATCGCTACCGGTGGATTTGGTGCCAACCCCGAAATGTTTGCCCGTTTGGAAGGTGCCCCACTCGTTTCTGCGGCGTGGCCCACTTCTACCGGAGACGGAATTGCCATGGCCGAGGAGGTGGGAGCTGCGGTTGCCGGGGCTGGTACATACCTTCCTACGTTCGGCGGACTTCCTTCACCGGACGGCGGAGTTCGCATTCGCTGGGATGATCGGCCACTGCTTGTTGCCAAGGAGCGACCACCTCACGAAATCTATGTAGATCGCCGTGGCAATCGCTGGGTAGCGGAAGATGAACCAAGCATCGATGTGAAAGAGCATGCGTTGGTCGGAATCGAAGAAATGACCTTCTGGACTTTCTTCGATTCGGCAGCGCTCGAGGCGAGCCAACCTATGGTGATCGGTTGGAGCACTGATGATCTGAAGGCGCATGCAAATGTGCTTCCGGGAGTTTTCTCTGGAAACACGATTGAAGAGACCGCGGCGCGCATGGGTGTTGATCCTGCCGGACTGGTATCCACCGTGGCGCGATACAACGAGCACGTGGTCGCGGGGGCTGATGCTGAGTTTGGAAGAAAGCACCTCCCAGCTCTCATTACAGAGGCTCCGTTTTACGCTATTCAAAATCATGCAATCACTTTGATTACGTTCTCTGGCATTGATGTGGACGTGAACCTGCGCGTGCGAAAGACTGATGGATCCATTATCCCCGGACTTTATGCTGCAGGTGAGGCACTCGGTGCTGCGGCAACAATGGGTAAGTCGTTCTGTGGTGGACTCCTGGCAATGCCAGCAATCGCTTTTGGCCGACATATTGCCCGTGAATTAGCGGCTGAGGGAAGTTACACAAAATGAGTGAGCGCGGTTTTAACCGCGTGGCAGGTGAATTGCGAAAGCAAATAATCACTGGCCATTTGGCACAGGGTGATCGCTTACCGAGTGAGGCCGAGCTCTCTGCGCAATATTCGGTAAGCCGTTCCACGATACGCGAAGCTCTGCGAGTTTTAGAGTCGCAAAATCTCATTGTTACTACACGTGGGGCTTCTGGTGGAAGTTGGATTAATCATCCGAATCGCGATCAAATTGCGGGTTACCTGGAGACAGGTTTCAAGTTGATGACGTTGGCTTTAGACATGCCAAGCGTTGAGGCTTTACTTGAAGTGCGCGCCATTGTGGAAGTCCCTGCGGCGCAGTTGGCTGCGCAACGTCGCACCGACGAACAAATTGAACAATTGGCGGAGAGCATTAGAAGCCATAAGCCATCAGCGGAAAGCCACTCCGTCCACCGTTCTTTCCATGGCATTATCTTTGAAGCTGCAAACAATGCCCTTTTGCATACGGTTTCTCAGCCAATTTTCGCAGTTGTGGATGAGAGATTTGCGCGCGACAAAGCACCACCCGAAATGTGGGAAGAGGTTGCCCGCTTTCACGAAGAAATATTCGAGGCGGTGCGTGATCAGGATTCCAAGGCAGCTGGTGAATTGATGCGCGAACATCTTGCGCAGTTAACAACGGCCTACTTGGCGATGACTCGCACGAGCATTCGCGAAGAAGCTTCCATGCACAACTCGTCGAATTGATTTAGTACTCGCCACTTCATTCGCAAGAGTTCGCGTCCTGCGCTCTTCCATGGCAAGAATTCGATCTCTTCCCATTCGAGTCGAATGGAATCTCCGGCGACTACTGCATTAAGAAAGTTCACGTCATCGACACCGAGGAGTGCGATGGCATGGTCAAATTTTCCAGTGCGTTCCATAGCGCCGCCCACCAAAAGTAAGACTGCTTGTCCGGGTAACGGGCGACCACGCATTCCTATTTCTTTCCAGCCTTCTTGGAAGAGCGGGTGTGGATATCCGCCTGTAGTCACCAATGTGGAAATCATTTCATCAGTGATGTCGATAATTTCACTGACACCATGTCGAAGCTCTATGGCCATGATGGCTTCCTCTTCTCGACCCATGAACGGTATCCCTCAGAAGCCAATGGATCATTCGTGACGAAATCTGCAAAGAGCGCGAGTTCGGCGGCGCATCCTGCCCGCGTCGGTTCTGCCAGTATGAGTGCCAATTTAGTAGCAGCGATCGCGGTGCGCGATGTAGGGAGCAACTTCTTAATGAATTCGGCAATCTCGAAGTGCAGCTCTGCGCGTGGTACTGCCCGTAACGCAATCCCACTTTCGACTGCCTCAGCGGAGGTGAGCCAGGCTGCGGTGAAGAGCAACTCTTTAGCGCGTTGTGCTCCCATCGTGCGTTGCGCACGAATTGCGGCACCAGCCCCTGGCGGCAAGCCACTTGCTAAATGATGGTCACCAATCTTGGCTTCCTCAGCGATAAAGACGAAGTCGCACGCGAGGAGTAGCTCGAAGCCGCCAGCGCGAGCCAATCCGTTCACGGCGGCAATGACCGGCACGGGAAGTTCCTCCATCCGGTGGAGTAGGGCGTGGTAGCGGGTGACGAAAGGGATGAAGACTCCGGCGGGATCAGCGAAGCACTCGCCAAGGAAATCAATATTCATGCCCACCGAGAAGATGGAGTCAAACTCCTCCTGGCGACCGGTAATCACTAGGGCACGTAACGATAAATCGGCGTTGACCTGGTCTAACGCAGCCTCGAGGTGGTCTAGCAGGCCGGGTGTGAGGCTGACATCTGGCAATTCCCACCAGAGCGCTCGATCTCTAATCTCGCCCATCAGGATCTCTCTCTCATTACTCTAGAAGCCTGCCACTACCTATGGCAGAATAGCCGTACTTCAATTGTCAGACTTTTGATTCGACTTCCCGATGAGAGGCAAGCCAATGACCGTGCACGAACCCAGTCTGGGAAATTACTTTGAGGCCTTTACGGTCGGCGATGTGTACCAACATCCGCTCGGTCGGACTATCAACGAGACTGATAACACGTGGTTCACCTTGCTGACGATGAATACAAACCAGTACCACTTCAACACTCACTTTTCGCAAAACCACCCCATCACCAAGGGGCGCATCATCGTCAACTCAGGCTTCACAATCGCTCTCGTCCTTGGGATGACGGTCAGTGATATTAGCCATCATGCGATCGTGAATTTGGAATTGACCGACATTAAGTTGACTCATCCGGTATTCGTCGGTGACACCGTTTATGCAGAATCAATCGTGGTCGCAAAGCGGGAGAGCGCATCGCGTCCCTATGCGGGCATCGTGACCGTCAAGACTCGCGGACTCAATCAAGATGGCGACGTGGTCGTCGGTTGGACTCGGTCCGTCATGGTCTACAAGGAGTCTGCCCGCGAAACTAATAAGTACTTCCCCCAAGCAAAGACCGGACCGCTGGAACTCTGATGACCATCTCGATCACATACGGTCCCTGGGGCGAAACTCTCGAAGAGTTAGTGGATGCTGGTCGCCGCGCTGAAGCCGCAGGTGCCGATGTGATTTGGGTCCCCGAACTTCACCGAAGTGCCACAGTGGGCGCGGCCGCGCTTGCTGCAGGCACTTCAACAGTGGGAGTGGGCACTGCGATTGCGCTGGCATTTACTCGCAGCCCCATGGTGACCGCATTGGAGGCACTCGATGTTGATGAGATGAGCGGTGGCCGATTTATTCTGGGTATTGGTTCGGGCGTGCAAAGGCTCAACGAAGATTGGCATAACGCTCAATGGGGCAAGCCGGTGGCGCACATGCGCGAAACTATTGCCATCATTCGTCACTTCATTGCGAATTCACATCTTGGCGAGCGGATGACGGTCGAGGGCGAGTATGAGCACATTGATATTCGCGGGTACCAACGTCCCTTCGCGCCGGTGCGTACTGAGATTCCGATTTATATAGCAGGTATGGGGCCGGTGATGACCAAGCTCGCTGGTGAAATTGGTGACGGTTGGATTTCTCATGAACTCTGCTCTCCGCAATACATGCGCAAACAACTCTTGCCATGGCTAGAAGAAGGTTTAGCGAAGTCGGGTCGCCCACGTAAGAAGTTGGATGTAGTTGTTTCAGCCGCATGTGCAATTGATGATGACCCTAAAGTGGCGAGGCGTTGGAACGCTGGGCTTATCGGTTTCTATGCCACAGTGAAGACCTACGCTGAATTCTTTGAATTCCACGGCCTTGCTGCAGAACAACAAGCGATTATCGAGAAGTTTAAGTCAGGGGTCTCCAGTGATCACCTCGGTGACATAGTTCCTGACCATATGGTTGACGCACTCACTCTGGCGGGAACGGCGGAAGAAGTCCGTGATCGCATCAGCGCCTACGAAGGAATCGCGGATTCAGTGAAGCTGACCCCGCCTACGCATGGCCTGACGGCAGATATAACCCGCAAGGCTCAAAATCAAATCCTCGAAATGATTCCAGTACTGACAGGAAAGAAGTAATGAGACCTCTAGCAGATATTCGAATACTCTCTCTTGAACAATATGGGGCGGGCCCGTTCGGCACCTTGCACCTTGCCGACCTAGGGGCTGAAGTTATCAAGGTGGAGGACCCACGAGTCGGCGGCGATGTGGGTCGTTACGTGCCTCCTTATGCTAGCGAAGAAGATTCTCTCTTCTTTGAAGCTTTCAATCGCAACAAGAAGTCCATTTCGATCGATCTTTTAACACCCGAAGGTAGAGCAGTTTTTGAAGATCTTGTGAAGGTCTGTGATGTCGTTTATAGCAATCTGCGCGGAGATGTTCCCGCAAAGATGAAGATCACTTACAACGATTTAAAGCATCTCAATCCTAAGATTGTCTGTTGCTCACTTACAGGTTTTGGAATGACAGGCCCGCGTTCGAGTGAGCCCGGATATGACTACATCCTCCAAGGTCTCGCAGGATGGATGGATCTCACGGGGGAGCCGGATGGCCCACCCACAAAATCAGGTCTCTCCATGGTCGATTATTCGGGTGGCTTTGTAGCGGCTATTTCTCTGCTCGCAGGTGTTCATGCTGCGCGCCGCGATGGAGTAGGAATGGATTGCGATCTCTCGCTCTATGACGCAGCTATCGGGATGCTCACTTATCCAGGTGTCTGGCATATGAATGCAGGTTTCACTCCTGTTCGCACACACCATTCGGCGCATCCATCGCTTGTGCCATTCCAGGCGTTTGAGGCATCCGATGGTTGGATAATTATTGGTTGTGCGAAAGAGAAGTTCTGGCAACGCCTTACTGAAGTTATAGGCAAACCGGAGTGGGCCACAGATCCAAGGTTTATCACTTTTGCCGATCGCCAAAAGAATGCGACTGCATTGCTTCCAATGCTCGAAGAAATCATTCGTCACCGCACAGTTGATCAGTGGCTCTCGGTCCTCTATCCGGCTTCGATTCCTTGTGGACCGATCAATGATGTCGCGCAAGCGATGCTTGAGCCTCATACGATTGCTCGAAATCTCATTTTTGAAACCGAACATCCGAGGTATGGAACAATCAAGAATCTCGCCTCTCCAGTGAAGGTGGGTGACGAAGCCGTCTCTCATCGACGCGCACCGCAAAGAAACGAGAACTTCGACGAAGTGATGTCAGGCCTGCTCAAGTACTCGCCAGAGAAGATTGCGTCGCTTGGTGACGCTGGGGCATTTGGTAAATGAGCGTTGCTGGCACGTTGACTGATTGGGCGCTCTCTCTCGAGAGTCTCCCTGATGACGTGCGAACGGTCGCAATTTCCCATCTCTACGACGGTTTCGGAGATGCATTGGGTGGTCTCTACTCTCGCACGCAGGTGCCGGCAACTGCAGTAGCAGAAATCTATGCATCTAAGAGCGGCGAGAGTCCCTTACTTGGCCGGGGTAGCAAGGTAAGCGCCCCTTTCGCTGCACTCTCCTTCGGTGCACTCATTCATCACCTTGATTTTGACGACACACACGCGGGCGGGCTGGTGCATGCTACGTCGGTTTCGCTTCCAGCGGCTATCGCTGTTGGTGCATCTGTCGATGCGTCGTGGGATGACGTAGTGACGGCCGCAACGATTGGGCTTGAAACAGTTACTCGAATTGCCATGGGCTCCTCTCATGGTTTCCACGCGAGAGGTATTCATGCCACTCATGCGTGCGGAACTATTGCCGCGGCGCTTGTGGCGGCCAAACTTCTTCGGCTTTCTCGTGAGGAAACCATCAACGCCATCGGAATCGCCGGAAGTGCTTCGGGTGGATTGCTTGAATTCCTTAACACTGGATCGAGTACCAAACAGTTACACCCTGGAACCGCCTCGATGAATGGCGTGATTGGCGCACTTCTCGCGCGCGCCGGTGGAACTGGCCCGGAGAGTGCTATTGAAGGTCGTTACGGGATTTATGCCACGCTCTCTGCTCGCGAAGTCGAATTAGATTTGGTTACTTGCGACTTAGGGAGTCGTTGGGAAGCAACCCAGATCACCATCAAACCGTATCCGGCCTGTCAGCTCTCTCATGTGTCACTCGATGCGGTGGCGAGCATCATGGTGGGTTACGGCGCAATGGCCGCTAGTGATATTGAAAAAATTGAGGTCTGGGTGCACCCAGATTCATCAGCAATTGTGTGCGAACCTATTGAAGAGAAATTAACCCCTCGCACACCCTATGATGCAAAATTTTCACTCCCATGGAGTATTGCGGCATTGATTATCGATGGAGCAATCACTGTAGACACCTACTCCATTGAGTCGATCCATCGCCCTGAAGTGGCCGCCCTTGCGCAGAAGGTCGTGATCAATCTGACTCCAGCAGAAGGAGCGGCTGCAGATGCTTCAGGTAAGACCCGTATTTCGTTGAAGAGTGGTGCCTCACTCAATGGCGGAGTCAACGCGAGTGCAGGTGGCCCCAGGAATCGCCTCACACGCCAAGCCCTCATTAATAAGTTTGCCGGAAACGCGCAGTGCACACCCAAAAAAGCAGCAGAGTTCTACGATGTATTGGAGTCGCCCGAGGCGACCCTTGTCCAAGTCGTGAAGGCTTTTGAAACACTCGCGAAAGGCGCATGACATGCATGCAATCACTCCTGCCGATTTTCCTTGGTTTAAATACTCGGATTACACCTTCTCTCTGGGGTTGATGCATGGCAATGATGCCTTTCTGTCGGGGCATTCAGCCAGTGAGCATGATCCGGAGACCGGCCGCATGGTGGTCAAAGGTGACATGACTGCACAAACACGTACGGCATACGCCAAGATTGAAAGAATTCTCGGCGCTGAAGGACTTACATTTGCTGATGTCACGCATGTAGTGGAGAACGTCACCGTACAAGGCATCCTTGAGTACGATGCGGCAAAGTCTGTCCGTGAAATCACCTTTGGATCCCATCGCCCATCGCTCACCACAGTCGTGGTTGAACGCCTGCTTCGCCCGGCCGCTCTTATTGAAATAGAGGTGCACGCGTCGCGAGGCGGCGGCAAGTCATTGATTGATGAGCCCGACGCGGGTTGGTCACGTTCTGCTATTCGAGAAGGACACGATGGCTCGGTATTTCTCCCTACGATGCTTCCTGTTGATGCTAAGGGCGATGTGGTGCACCAAGGAGATTTTGTGGCGCAATACCGTTACTGCCTCGAAAAGGCAGGTGCGCTCCTCGATCGCATTGGTATGAATTTGGGACAGGTAGTGACAACCTACGATTTCTCCACTCCGGCAACTCGCGATGTATATCCCAAGAGTGGTCGTGCTCGAAAAGAATTGCTTGGGGGTGCTGGGGTATTCCCAGGCGCAGGTGGAATTCTGATGAGCCGATTACATCATCCAGAAATCTTGGTTGCGGTCGATATCACTGCAAGTCGTCATGAATTAAGGGGCATCAATCCAGGGTGGAAGCGCTACGACACCCTTACCTACACTCCGGGCGTACTTGCTGGCGAAACATTGTATATGTCTGGGTTTGCATCTCTCGATATGGAATCTCAAGAAGCGCTTCATCCGGGTGATGTGGTTGCACAGGCTGAAGTAACCTACGGCGCTGTGATGGAAGTACTCCAAGCTGCGGGCGCTACGGCAGCGGATTTGGTCTCCACCATTGAATTTGTTACGCCAGAAGGTTTGCCCGAGTACCGCGGAGTGGCTGGCGTGCGTCAATCATTGTTGCGCGCTCCTTGGCCAGCATCCACCGGTGCGCTCTGTGCAGCGCTGCTCCGTCCTGAATTTATGTTGGAAGTCTTCCCGATGGCGGTATTAAATGCTCACTCCTGAGATCTCTGCTCTGGTTGGAAGGAGCATCACCTATACGGCCCCTGAGCCGGTAGGTAGAGCGAGCATTCGTTACTTCGCCATGGCAATTGGCGACCAGAATCCGCTTTATACCGATGATAACTTTGCGAGAGAGCATGGGTATTCAGGAGTCATTGCACCCCCCACTTGGGTCTGCGAAACAAATCAGTATGCAGGTCTTCCCATGGACACAGATGGGTATGCCGGGCATTTGTGGAAAATCGAAGTGCCCAATACGCGGCTTGTTCGCGGTGGAAATGATTACCACTTTTATCAAGCCATCGTCGAAAGCGATGTCATTAGCGCAACTTGGGTGATCGACTCTGTTACGGAGCGCACTAATTCCAAGGGGTTGAAGATGATGACAATGTTCTCGACTGCGACCTATACAAATCAGAAGAACGAACTATTAGCAACAAATACTGAGTCGCTTATATGGTCGGAGATTCCACGATGAATCACCAATTGTCGGTTGGATCGCAGATGCCGACCCTTACGCGCACCATAGATATCACCAACATGATTGCTTATGCAGGCGCTACCTGGGATTGGCATCGGCTCCACTACGATAACGAATTCTTAGCTTCGAAGAAGATTAAGTCTCCTATTGTTGACGGTCAGGCATTAGGTGCCATTTTGGCTGAGGCTGTGCAAGATTGGTTAGGACCAGATTCGTTCATTACGCGTCTACATTTTCGCTTTACGACAATGGTTTTTGCTGGTGAAACAGTTACGTGCCACGGCGCTGTAACACATGTGGAGGGAAACGAAGTAACGCTAGAGCTCTCGATGACTGCTGGCGAGGATAATCACCCAGTGCTCTCGCCGGCTGGAGCGCAGGTGCGTATCTAATGCAAGATGTTTTCATCGTCGGTGCTGCCGAATGTGATTTGGGAGTGACTACTAAGTCGATTCTCGAGTTGCAGAGTCAAGCAGTGACTCGCGCTCTTGCTGATGCGGGATTAACGACTCAGGACGTCGATGGCATTGCCACTAACGGTATTTCTCGTTTTTCTGCAACGCAATTGGCAGATTACCTCGGCATCGTTCCCAGCTTTACGGATTCCTCATTTGCTGGTGGTAGTTCCTTTGAAATCTACGTGGCACGTGCGGTTGAGGCTTTACGCAGTGGCCAGTGCTCCACGGTGGTGATTTCCTTCGCATCTAATCAGCGGTCCGCCAAGTCACGATCGCTCGGCGGGCTCGTTGAACATCACACTCCAGAGGCACAATTCGAAACCCCCTTTGGACCGCTCTTTCCGCTCTCTTATTATGCAATGGCGGCCCAGCGTTACCTCCACGAGGT